>DDSI01000229.1:14196-40265 GCA_002343335.1 Bacteriovoracaceae bacterium UBA2394 | reverse complement strand
GGCGGGCTATACTGAGCCCACGAACACCCGTGTCGAGATTTTGCCAGAGGCGGAATCTTTGGAAGAGTTGGGGGAAGACATCGAGCGTCTAGAGGCCGAGAAGAAAGATGCGGTGAAGAAGCTCGACTTTGAAAGAGCCGCACAAATTCGCGATAAAATTTTGGCTCTCAAAAAAGGAACTCTCCTTGAGGGCAAGGGCGCTTCGTAAAGCTCCATCATGACAGATAGAGACGAACAGGTTTTTACCAAACAGATCTTGGATGAGATTCCGCGAAAGACGGGAGTCTATATTTTTCAGGGACCGCCGAAAGTTTCCGGTGAGCCCTCGATTCTCTACGTAGGCAAAGCAAAAAATCTAAATGCCAGAGTTCGTCAGTATTTTTCGGAAGTCGATACTCGGCCTTTTGTGGCGTTCATTCGCAAGAAGGTAGAAAGCGTTCGAACCATCGTCGTGAGTTCGGATCAAGATGCGCTCCTTCTAGAGAATGAGCTCATTAAAAAATTTCGTCCTTCTTACAACATCATGTTGAAGGACGATAAGCGCTACTTGAGTTTGCGTCTTGATATGGAGCATGAGTGGCCGAAGATTGATGTGGTTCGGAAGATTAAGCGCGATGGGGCGGTTTATCTGGGCCCCTTTTCCTCAGCTTCTCGGCTCCGCATGACATTGGATTTCATGCAGAAGATGTTTCCGCTTCGCACTTGCTCCGATCACAAGCTCTACAATCGGTCGCGCCCATGCATCGAATACGAAATCAAGCGATGTGTCGCACCCTGTGTGAATTTAGTTTCAAAGCCTTCATACACTCAATTGGTACAGCGTGCGGTCATGTTTTTAAAAGGACAGAACGAGGAACTTCTATCCGAGTTGAAGGGCGAGATGGAGCGCGCTGCGAGTGGCGATGATTTCGAAAGAGCGGCTGAGCTGCGGGATAAAATTGAAGCCATTCGCACGACGACGACAGATACGCAAAAGATCGTTTCCAACCAGCAGTTCCAGCAGGGCCTCGATCTGGATGCCGTGGGAATGGAGGTTTCGGAAACAGAGGCAGTGTTCGTCGTTGTTTTCATTCGCAGCGGGGTGGTCTTCGATCAACGGACATTTATAGTGAAGCGAGGCGAGTTCGATCCCACTTCGCTCATGTTTGAGTTTTTGAATCGCTACTACACGCAGGATGTTTACTTGCCTCACGAGGTCTTAGTTCCATTCGAGCTCGAGGGCTTGGAGGTTGAAGCGAACGTGAAAATGATCGTGCCTCGAGCGGCAGAGAAGCGTCAGTTCTTAGATTTGGCGATGCAAAATGCAAAAATTCAACTCGAAGGCCGTGTTTTGAAATCGCAGCGTCTCGAAAAGACGTTGACCGGTCTTCAGAGAATTCTCGGAACTAGCAAATTTCCTAGAACGATGGATTGTATCGACATTTCTCACCACCAGGGTGCGGAAACGGTGGCATCCGTGGTGCGATTTCGGGATGGGTCTCCTGAGAAAGATTTTTACCGCCGTTTAAAGTTGAGTGTGGATCAGGTGAATGATTTTGATTCGATGCGAGAAGTGGTTTCGCGCCGTTATCATTCTCAGACCGACCTGCCGGATCTGCTGGTGATTGACGGAGGGCCCGGCCAGCTAAGTTCTGCGGTAGAGGTTCTTCGTCAGCAAGGATGGCTGGAGGGGCTCGATATTGTTTCTTTGGCGAAGGCTCGCGAGGGCTTGGGGATCGATCCGCTCAATCCTCAAAATCGCGAGCGAATTTTTAGACCGGATCAAAAAAATCCGATCTTGCTCAAGAAAGATTCCGCGGAAGAATTGTTGCTGAGATTTTTGCGAGATGAAGCACATCGATTCGCCATCACGTATCATCGACTCCGCAAAAATAAATCCATGTCGGTTTCGGCGTTGGATGATGTGCCTGGAATGACGGAGCGCTCGAAAACAAAATTGCTGCGGCGCTTCGGATCTGTCGAAGGAATTTTGGAAGCGGAGGACATTGATTTGCTGAAGGAAGTTTCGGAGAAGCTCGTCATCTCTCTGCGATTGACTTTGAATCGTGCATCCGGAGAATGAGAGTCTGTGATTGCCCCATCTCTCTTTGCTCTTTTTGCGCTGACCTCAGCTTATCCAGAAGGTTCCGTTCCTGTGGAGCCCTACGTCGGCATGTCCGTGCAGCCTTATTCGCAAAAGCGAAGTGATGGCACGACGAATCGATCGCGCCATACGTACGTGATTACCGTAGCGGCCCCGATTGTTTTGAAGCGGTATCCCTCTGACGACTACGATATGCGCCTAAAGCTGATGATGGTGCCTGAGTTTCATCTCAATAATTATCTCGTGATGGCGAACTTGGGTTTTGGTCCTCAATGGTCGGTGCCTTTTCGCGCTTATCGAAGTGTGCCGGCCGCACTTGTTTTTGATTGGATCACCGGCGCTCATTTTGGAGCGGTTTACAACATCGACAATCTCACGGTTCAAGAGGGCGCCGCCTACCGAAACAACATGAGATATTCGTATGCATTCCACACGGGCTTTGGAATAGCTCCCGAATTTAATATGTTCGATCGGATGGGCTTTCGAATTCGTCTACACACTCAAGCCTATCTCGGCTACATGGCTCCCTACACATTCCGCACAAGTTTCAGTCAATATGTGGGACTGGCTGTCGGCGCTACGGCCCAATTTACTTTTTGATTGAGTTGCCGGAGATATCCGGACGATCATTTTGAGCTCTTCCCCTTCAGCGCCCCTTTAAATTTGGGAACCAAAATTGCACTGCGGGTTTGCGCATGCAACGTCGACCGTGGACTCAGTTGTGGATTTGCTTTGGGCTTGGGATTCTTATCGTTTGCTATCCCACTCACCCACTGCCCTACGCACTCTTATTTTTTAACTTCTCTATAAGTAGCGATCGAAGGACGCGGGCACTTCATTGCTCGGTGGTGATGCTGGGACTTTTGCGAATGATCCCGACGCTTTCTCCCGAGCTTAAAACGATTCCTGTAGAAAATTCCGCGCGCCCGCAGTGGGTGTGGGCCTCAGTGATTGAAGAGCGACGGTACTATTCGCTGCTGAGAGTGACGACGGAGCGAGGAGGTTCAGCGATCGTTGAGGCTCCGAAGCAAAACTGCGAAGGGTTGCAGTCGGGCTGGGCCGCAATCACCTATCGAGGAAGTGTCGACCTGCCCTTTCGGCTTCCTCGAGAAATTGAGTCGGAGCAGAGCTCGCAAAGGCTCAAATGGATTTCCGATTGGTCTTGCGACTCGCACCATTCTCTCTGGCCCGCCTTTCACGAATGGCGATTATTTTGGAGAAATTTTCTGACCTCCGAGGAGGCGCCGCTCGTGTCGGCAATACGGAGGGCTTTAGTACTTGGAGATGGATCAAGCATTCCACGATCGATTTGGAATCATCTTAATTTCTTGGGGCTGTCCCATTTGCTTGTGGTATCGGGCTCTCACCTCACGTGGATTTTAGGAGTGCTCTTGTTGCTCTTTCGCCGAAGGTCGCGAGTGGGAGCGCAAATTCTTGGACTTCTCGCCATCGCGATTTGGCTCAGCTTGGTTCCCCTGGAGATTTCTGTTCTTCGCGCATTTGCTTTGGCGCTTGCGATTTATCTTGTCGGTCTTTTTTGGCCGGCGCTTCATCGTTATCCAGCGCACGAAAGGGTGGCGATCGTTGGAATTTTATTTCTCCTGTGGAATCCCCTCCTTCTTTTTTCATCGACCTACGTCCTTAGTTTCGGTGCGAGTTATTGTTTGCTAGAAAGCGCAGACCGTCCCTGGTGGAAGAATGCTCTTCTTACAACCACGACTGCCTTGATTTTGGTTTGGGCGATGGGATTGCATGCGGATGTTTTTTCTATTCCATCTCAATTTGTTTTGATTCCCCTTTTGGTGGGTGTGATTTTCCCAGCCTGTCTTATTTCCGTCTTACTTCCGATGGGGTCGGGTCAAGTTTTCACAGAGGCATTCGTTCAAGAGTGCTTTGATAAATTCGAAAGTCTCGCAGAATGGGTCGCGCATTATTCCGCGACTCCTTTGCCTGGGCAGGCATGGACATTCGTCGTCATCTCCGGACTGATTCTATGGGTGATGCGTCGTCGATTGACGGGGTGGGTGCTACTCGGTGCGCTTGGCTTCATTTTACTGGGAAATTTTATGGTCTCTTGGTTGCTTCCTCCTTCGGACCTGGAAATGCATTTCTTAGATGTGGGTCACGGAGACTCCATTCTTCTTCGAACGCCTGAAGGGGTGAACGTGCTTTTTGACGGTGGAGGCGTTGGCAAGGGACAGTCGAGTTTACTTCCTTACTTGAAAAGCGAGGGGATCTCGCGCATTGATCTTTGGGCGATTACGCATTTCGATTCCGATCACAAAAGCGCTTATGAAGAAGTGGGTGCGATTGTGAAACCCCTCAAGTTTATCAATTCTAGAAATGCGCCGATGAACCCTCTGTGCTTCGGGCATCTTTGCCTCCATTTCTGGGTGCGACCGTCTATTCGATTCCCAGTGAAGTTGAAGAATCGCGATTCGTTGGTTTGTATGGTGGAGTGGCGGGGTCGGAGGGTCGGACTTATGTTGGGGGATCTTGATCAAGCTGGTGAGCGGGACCTCATGGATTTACTTTCTGGAAGTGAGTCCATACCGATATTAAAAGTTGGGCATCATGGTTCCAAATCTTCCTCGGCGCACTCCTTTATCCAGCGCGTTCGGCCTCAGGTGGCTGTTGTAACGACGGGGCGAAACAATCAATTTCAATTTCCGCATGATGAGGTGCTTCAACTTTTTCGGGAGTTGGGATCTCGGATTCTTAGGACCGATGCACTTGGGAATTTCAAAGTCTCTTTTGACTTTTAAAGACCGCTTTCTTAACCTTTTTAGGTACTTATATTTCGGGATCACGATATCGATAGAGGAGTTTGAATCGTTATGAAGGCAATTATGACAACTATGAAATCCGTTTTGGCCATGGGCCTTGTTGCTGTCGCACTCACGGGTTGTGCGGCGATGAAGAAAAAGGATGGAGCTGAAGGCGCTGGAGCTGGATATGGAACTGGCGAATCTTCCTCCGGTGGAATTGGACTTGGCACGCTGCAACGCGTCTATTTTGACTTTGATCGAGCCAATGTTTCGGGCGAAGCCGCTTCCGTGTTGAAAAAGAATGCGGACGTGATGAAGGGCAATGGCAAGATGCGAGTGCTCGTGGAAGGTCATTGCGATGAGCGGGGAACCAACGAATACAATATCGCTCTTGGCGAACGACGCGCGAAGGCTACGGTGGATTATCTCGTTTCTTTGGGCATCGCTCGATCCCGCTTGGAAATGAAGAGCTGGGGCGAAGAGCGTCCTCTCGATACGGGAAGTTCTGAATCTGCCATGTCGAGCAATCGAAGAGCTGAATTCGTCGTTTTGGCGAAATAATTTAAATTACAGAGATCCGCATGAATCTGATTTCAGAAAGATTTGAAGAGAGAGGCATGCGGATTTTTTTTGCCCCTCTGATTATTTTGCTCGGTTTCACCTTCGCATTCAATGGCTGCGCTGCTCGATTGGATGAGATGGACGCTCAAATGAAAGTCCTTCAAAAGAGAACCGCCGCCTTGGAAACCAAGGGCGGCATGCCGATCGCTTCCGATAAGGAATTGCTCGATAACCAGCGCCTTGCCGATGTGCGTTCGCAAGTGGCGGCGATGCGAAATGAGATTACGGTTTTGTCGGGCAAGGTAGAAGCGATGGAGTA
Source organism: Bacteriovoracaceae bacterium UBA2394 (assembly GCA_002343335.1). Classification (GTDB taxonomy): domain Bacteria; phylum Bdellovibrionota; class UBA2394; order UBA2394; family UBA2394; genus UBA2394. The sequence continues at coordinate 34,534 of DDSI01000229.1, read as the reverse complement.
CGAGAATAAAAATCTCGTCGCGAAATTGGATGACGCTTTAAAAGACGTCGATGCGAAACTCTCTGAAATCGAGAAACTGAAACAAGATATGGGCCAGCGCTCTCAAGCGCCCGCGGTTTCCGGAGGCGGGAGCGGCGACAGTGGAGAGCCCGAAGCTCAGTACAATGTAGCGCTTCGTTTGCATCAAGACGGCAAGTTCGAAGAATCGAATAAGTTGTTCGATAGCTTTGTGAAGAGCAATCCCAGGCATTCCTATGCGGACAATGCTCTTTATTGGATTGGAGATGCTCTCATCCAGGAAAAGCAGTTTCGTAAGGCTATTACGCGGTTCCAAGATCTCATTGAGAAATATCCCAAATCAGATAAGCGATGTGATGCTCTTGGGAAGCAAATCGTCGCCCTTAAAGAACTCAAAATGACCAAAGAGGCGGCGGCATTCACCCAGGTGCGGAATGCCGAATGTTCGCAAAGCAAGACCAAACGTTAAATCCAGGTTCCGGTAACACGAAGCGATTTCTGATTTTTGAATCCTCGTGCGATGACACATCCGTTGCGCTGATGGAGGCGGTCGATGGCGATCATTACCCTCGTCTCGTTTCTTGGGCCGTTCAATCACAAAATGAAGTGCACGAGCGATTTGGGGGTGTCGTTCCTGAACTCGCCTCTCGAGAACATTTGCGCAACTTGCTTCCTTGCGTGGAGAAAGTTTTGAGCGAAGGAGGAATTGCGCTGGAAGATATAGATATTTTCGCGGCGACTTCGGAGCCGGGATTGGTGGGATGTTTGCTGATTGGACAGACCGCCGCAAAAACGCTGGCGATGATCTACGAAAAACCTCTCATTACATGCCATCACATCGAATCCCATTTGATGTCGGTGTTTTTGGAGTCCTCTGCGAGAGACAATTTGAAATTTCCATTTGTCTCGCTCGTCGTCTCGGGCGGGCACACTTCTCTCTATTTGNNTGGACACAGCTTGGGGAGACGCTGGATGACGCTGCCGGAGAAGCCTTCGACAAGGGCGCAAAACTTTTGGGTTTGGAATTTCCGGGTGGTGCTGCGATTGATCGTGAGGCTGTGAATGGAGATCCCAAGGCATATGCCCTTGGCAAGGTGGAGCTGAAAGATCCTCGAGATGAACTCAATTTTAGTTTTAGCGGACTGAAGAGTGATTTTGCGCGATTGGTGAATCGAATTCCTACCGCTGACCGATCGGTTCCGGATCTATCGGCNNTGCTTGATCACTTGCTCGGAGTGGTTCGACGGGCGCTCAGGAAAACGGGATCGAAGAGCTTGGCGATTGTCGGAGGCGTGGCAAGAAATCGCGAACTTCGAAAGCGATTGGAGCTTTTACAACAAGCGGGGGAACTCGATCGATGGTTTGCACCGGCGCCGGAGTTTTGCACGGACAATGCGGCGATGGTGGGCGTGCTGGCTTTTCGAAAGTGGCAGCGCGGGCAAATTTCAGATTTATCGGCGGATGTTCGCTCTACCGGCAGAATCTCGCGAAGGAATGTGTCTCCGTGAGAGCGAAACTCGGACAAAATTTTCTAATCGATGTGGAATGGCAGAGAAAAATCGTCGAAGCGTTCGATCCTCCAGAAGAGTTCGGAGAAATTGGACCTGGCAAGGGCGCCATCACAACGCATCTCTTAGAAAAATTCGATCGTCCCTTCGTCGTTTTCGAGCTGGACCGAAATTTGGCAGCAATTCATCGTCAACAAGCGCGTTACGCGACCATCGAAGGAAATTTTTTGGATTGGGATTTTCGCCTCGGAGGAATGGATGTTCATAACTTTTCTCTCATTGGAAACCTTCCCTATGAATCTGCGTCGATGATGCTTTTGCGTGTTGCTGAGCGAGTGGCTCAATTGAACACCTGTGTATTTCTTGTGCAGCGTGAAGTGGCCGAGCGTGTGACTGCAGAACCCCATACGCGAGATTTCTCCAGCTTCACGGTGTTGCTCCAGGGCCAGTTTTATTGGGAGGCACTTCATGTCATTCCCCCGGAGGCCTTTCAACCGGCACCCGAGGTTTACTCACAGCTCATTCGCGCAACCCCGCGCCCGGAATCAGAGCGCCATCCTCAGGCGGTGCCTTACAAAAAATTCCTCCAGTCCTCGTTTCTGCACAAACGAAAGACATTCAGAAATGCATTGAAATCTCGATTCGAGGCAGCTGTGATCGATCAAGTGATAGAAGAATTCGAACTGAAGCCTACGGTAAGGGCGGAAGAAATTCCTGCCGACATCTGGCCGAGGCTTTTTATAGCTTTTGAAAGACGCACACATGGCCAGTGAAAAAGAGCCCGCCAAAGGAAAGAACTCTGGCCCGCTCGCTGAAAATCGAAAGGCCAATTTCAATTATGCGATCGTGGAAACCCTTGAGGCGGGCATTCAGTTGCGAGGAACGGAAGTCAAAGCCTGTCGCGCTGGAAAAATTAATCTCTCTGACGGCTATGCCGCCTTTCGCGGCGATGAACTTTATCTACAGAATGTAAACATCAGTGAATATTCGCACGGCAATCGAGAAAATCATGCACCCCTTCGTACTCGCAAACTTTTGCTCCATCGAAAGGAATTGAACAAGCTGATCAGTCTCACGCGCTCGGGCATGTCGCTCATTCCGCTTCGAGTTTATATCAAGAATTCGCACGTGAAAGTTTTGCTCGGCCTCGGAAAAGGCAAAAAGACACACGACAAGCGAGAAGATCTGAAGAAAAAGCAGGCAACCCGCGAAATTGAGCGGTCTCTCAGGCGGTAAATCCGAAACCTCGGGGTATGCAGTCGTCGGGAGGTGGGTCCCCAGGCTGCGACATCGAGGCCTATGAAATGGGCTTCAGACCCCCTCCCCCATGCTTGTAAAACCCAAGCAATTCTAGGGTATTACCTCGGCACCTCCAGGGGCTCAGCCTGGCACGATAGATGCAATAAATTGCTTCAAGCCCTGATGTTTCATTGGGTGGATATCTGGGTTTGAGGTCAGAATTTCGTGAAAAGAAAGAAAGAGAAAGGATCCCATATGAAAAAATTCGCATTAGTTAGCATGTTTGTTTTGGTTGCTTCAACCAACGTATTTGCCGCCGATAAAAGCGACGAGTGCATTCAAGAGCAAGGAACTGACAAGGTGGTTTCGAACGAAGACGCTACGTTGACTGCGCCAGCTACGGACCCCAAAGCTACCTTCTTGGATCAAAAAGAAGTAAAGCCTGCGAATCAGTAATACGCAGCAGACTTTAGATTTTATCGCCGATCTTTCTTTCTAACGGAATCAAACGGCGAAGATGATTCGAACCCCTTGAGGCTACAATCTCAAGGGGTTTTTTCATTCGACTCCCAAGAGATCATCTGACCGGTGTAGGTATTTACTGTCCAGTTGCGCTCTCGAAATGGGGGCTTTCGAAGCCGGATGTGATAATCCCCTCGCATAAAATGAAGGGGTTCGATCTCCGGATTTCCATCCCTAATTTCCTTATCAAATAGCGACTTCGCCGCGCTCACATGCGACCGCAGCAGATAGGCGCGAGTCATAAGCGCGATGGCAATGAGCGCAGTTACGAGCCACAGAGCGAAGTGTACTTTACGCATCATCGGGGTGTGAATATCACGGGCGGGTCAAATTGACGACTTTGTTGCCGCGCGATTTCTCGGCGAGGCATTCGTCTATGCTTTGAAAAACCTTTTTATCCATGAGGAGGCCGGCGTGGCCTACGGCGACGTCAATGTTCTTTGCGCCATGCAAGTGGCAGGAAGCCGGAGGGCAAAGCGCATCAAAGGAGGCCGCAATCGACACCACCTCAGTACTTTGCGTCTCGTGCGGATGCGATTTCAGACTTTTCAAAAATTCGGAATTGGGAAGCATTTGCCAAATGCCTTTAGACAACAAACCAAATGGAAAAACTCCAAGGACCGACGTCCAGGTTCCATTAAAGGGTGCGCCCAACGTGATGAGCTTTCGAACGAGGCGATGGCCCCCCAAGCGTTTAATGTAGTAGAGCCCAATAAGTCCGCCCATGCTGTGCCCGATCACATCGACTTTGGTGATCCCGTGCGAATTTCCGAAGCGATCCATAATGCGCTCCATTTTATAACTTAAGAGCTGAGCAGATTTTCGAATGTCGGTGACGTTGAACATTCCTAAATCAATCGAAATCACATCTCTCCCCGACTCTCGGAGGTGTTTTTCGAGGGGAAGAAGTACGCCCCTCGTTCCCAAAAATCCCTGCAACAAAATCACCGGAGGGTGTTCGGCGTCGGCGGTGAAATACTGCTTCCGAACGCGATTTCCTCGAAGGTTGTGGCGCAAATAATGAAAATTATTGAAGGCATCAAAGCCAAGATCCAAAAAAATGGCCTTTGCGCGTGAAAAAATGTGCCGACCCGCCTTTTTGACCATGAGCCTCTATTGTAAGTTCGACTCGGGGCGGAATCAATGGAGGGTCTTAGGGGCCCTTATTTCCCTTCATTTTGCTGACTCGATTGGCATCCAAACCGTTGGATTCCATGCCGGGCATCTCTGCTTTTTCTTCGACTTTGGAGCCGGGAGTGAGTTCGAAAGGATCCCAGTCTTTGTCGCTGGTCGATGAAACTCCGGAAGCCCGCAGCGCAAAATCGTCGGGATTCGAGGATTGTCGGAGCGCTTCTTCATACGAAATCAAATTTTGATTGAGAAGAAATGTGAGTGATTGATCGAAAGTTTGCATGCCGAAAGAAATATAACTTTCCGAAATTGCCATCGGAATTTCTTTCGTGCGATCAGGGTTCTCGATGAGCTCGCGAATCCGCGCATTATTTACGAGTACTTCGATGGCCGGCACCCGACCCTGCTCATCCTTTCTCGGCACCAATCGCTGAGAGACGATTCCGCGCACAATGGCGCCAAGTTGCAAACGAATCTGCTTTTGTTGGTAGGGCGGAAATACCGATACGATACGGTTGATGGTTTCCGTTGCATCCAAAGTATGCAATGTCGAAAAGACTAGGTGGCCGGTCTCGGCGGCTGTGAGCGCCGTTTCAATCGTTTCAGCATCTCGCATTTCTCCGACGAGAATCACATCCGGGTCTTGGCGAAGTGCGGCGCGAAGCGCTTGATGGAATCCGATCGAATCCACACCAATTTCGCGTTGATTCACAATCGCTTTTCTATCCTTTAATAGATATTCGATCGGTTCTTCGATCGTCACGATGTGGCAAGCTCGCGTCTCATTAATATGGTCGACCATCGCAGCAAGTGTGGTGGACTTTCCACTTCCGGTCGCGCCTGTGACTAAAACCAGACCCCGCTCATGAGCGGCGAGCTTTTTAATAACCGGGGGAAGATAAAGTTCATCGACGGTACGCACCTTGGTGGGAATTACTCTCAGAACCATGCCGACGGTGCCACGTTGTTGAAAAATATTTACCCGAAAGCGTCCCAACCCCGGAGCTCCGTAAGCGAGGTCGACATCGTTCGTTTCTTGAAATTTTAATTTCTGCGCCGGGGTCATCATCGACTGCGCAATATTTGCTAATTCATCGCCTGCGAGTTTGGGTCCGTTATTGAGGGGGACGAGCGCTCCATCAATGCGAAACGTCGCCGGCAGTCCTGCTTTCAGGTGAATGTCAGAAGCCCCAGCTTTTGTGGCAATCTTTAAGATGTCATTCAGTTCCACGCTTTTAGTCTACCAGTGGAATCTTCAATGGGGCGGCGAGTCGCGTGCGTAGTTCGAGGGCTCTGCAATCTTTTCCTTAGACGTGATTTTTAGGCGCAATGAGCAAGATTTCCCGCGCCCTTTGGTGCTGCGCGGGCTTTGAAAAGCGCTGATAGACTGGAATCTATGTCGAACGATCATGATTCACTTCAAATCCCTGATGTCTTGCCGATGCTCCCCGTACGCGACGTCGTGTTTTTTCCTTACAGAATTTTGCCCCTGTTTGTGGGAAGGACGTCCTCCATCAATGCAGTCAATGAGGCTTTAAACAAAGATCGACTGCTGTTTCTCGCATCTCAAAAAGACATGAATGAAGAATCGCCGTCGCCAGGTGGAATTCATCGAGTGGGTTGTGTGGCGATGATCATGCGAATGAATCGTTTGCCAGACGATGGAAAAATCAAAATTCTCGTTCAGGGATTGGTGAAGGCCGAGATCACGGACTTCGTTCAGGACTCTCCAAATTTCGTCGTAAAAATTAAGCGAATCGCGGAGCCCGTTTGGGAAGAGCGGGCACTCGAAGCGGAAGCCCTCATTCGCAATGTGAAATCCCTGCTCGAAAAAATTATTTCGATGGGTAAGGTTCTCTCGCCCGATATCTTGGTGGTGCTGGATGAAATTGGTGAACCCGGTCGTTTAGCGGATCTCATTGCCAGCAATCTCGATCTCAAAGTCGACGAAGCTCAGAAAATTTTGGAAATAGTAGATCCTATCGCGCGATTGAGAAGAGTGAATGAGGCGCTTACTCGAGAAGTCGAGATTCTCGATATGCAGCAACGCATTCAGTCGCAAGCCAAAGACGAGATGACTCGATCGCAACGTGAGTACTTCCTGCGCGAGCAAATGCGCGCCATCCGAAATGAGCTTGGCGATAGTGACTCGAAGACTGAAGAAGTTGAAGAATTACGAGCGAAGATCAACAACGCTCAAATGCCGGAAGAGCCTGCGAGAGAAACTCTGAAGCAACTGAAGAGACTCGAAAACATGCATGCGGATTCTGCAGAAGCTTCGATCATTCGCACTTATTTGGATTGGATGGTTGAACTTCCTTGGGCGAAATCTTCTCAAGACACACTCGATCTCATTCAAGGAAAGAAGATTTTGGATGAAGATCATTTCGATCTCGAGAAAGTAAAAGATCGTATTTTGGATCACCTTGGCGTTTGCAAATTGAAGAACTCCATGAAGGGTCCCATTCTGTGTTTCGTTGGACCTCCAGGCGTGGGTAAAACCTCGCTCGGAAAATCCATCGCTCGGGCCATGGGCCGAAAATTCGTGCGAATGAGTCTTGGTGGCGTGAAAGATGAAGCGGAAATTCGCGGTCACCGTCGCACCTATGTAGGTGCAATGCCCGGTCGAGTCATTCAGAGTCTTCGCATTGCGGGAACGAACAATCCCGTGATCATGCTCGATGAAATCGACAAGCTCGGCATGGATTATCGAGGCGATCCCGCGAGCGCGCTCCTGGAAGTCTTGGATCCGGAGCAAAATAATTCGTTCCGCGATCACTACATCAATTTGCCCGTCGATTTGAGCAACGTAATGTTTATTTGTACGGCGAATATGCTCGATACGATTCCTGGACCCCTCCGCGATCGTATGGAAGTCATTTCACTCTCTGGCTATTCCATCGAAGACAAATTGCAAATCGCCAAAAAATATCTGCTGCCCAAACAGATCAAAGAAAATGGTCTCGTGGACGGCGAAATCGATGTCGCCGAAGCCGCATTAAAAGTGGTGGTGGAAAGCTACACGAGAGAGGCTGGTCTCCGAAGTTTTGAGCGCGAGATCGCAACGGTTTGTCGAAAAGTTGCACGAGCGAAAGCCGAAGATGTTGCTAATTTCAAAATGAAGAAGATCACCGCGAAGCAAGTTCCGGATTTCTTGGGGCCGATTAAGATCATCCCTGATCCGATTCGCGATCAATCGGAAGTCGGCGTTGCCACTGGATTGGCTTGGACTTCTTCGGGCGGCGAAACCCTCACCTTGGAAGCCACGTTTGTGCTTGGTAAGGGCACGATTGAACTTACCGGACAACTTGGCGACGTCATGAAGGAATCGGCCCGGGCTGCATTGTCTTATGTGCGAACTCGCGCCGAAGAATTTGGTCTCGGAAAAACTTTCTTCTCCGAGCACGATCTTCATCTTCACATTCCAGCTGGAGCCATTCCAAAGGATGGTCCTTCTGCGGGTATCACGATCGCGACGACGCTCATCTCGTTGCTCACGGGCATTCCTGTGAATCGCGATGTGGCGATGACGGGTGAAGTGACTCTCCTCGGTCGCGTGCTCCCCATTGGAGGGGTGAAGGAAAAGGTTCTCGCAGCGATTCGTCAGGGTGTGAAGCATGTGATTTTGCCTCGTGCAAACGAGAAGGATATCGTGGATGTGCCGAAGCACCAGCGCAGTAAGCTTGAATTCACATATGTGGATACGATGGATGACGTGCTAGACGCCGCACTCCTTCGTAAGCTCCCCCATTTTCCAGGGGGAAGAAAGATGCGGCGCAAGCACTCGAATCCGATTACTTCGGCCGTTCAATAATTTGGAGGAGCTGTTCCTGGCGGAAACAGCTCCGAGATCCGAATCGCCGGCCAATGCCGAAGCGAAGCGAGGCCAATTTACTTTAGAACGTGTAGCCGAACTGAAGATTACCGGCAGGGAACACGCCACTGAAGGTATCGGTATCGTTAACGTCGTCGCCGACATCGCCCCAATAGTAGCCAAGTCCAAGGCCGGCATTGATGTTAAAGCCTGAATCCCAGATCCATCCCCAACCGCCAATCAAGTGAGGACCGCCGGCGATACCGGAAATGGTTCCACCGCCCACAGTCTTATCCTGAGAAAGGTAGAGAATACGAGCGCCCGGCTCCAAATAAAAACCGTCATACATCTTGTTAAAGAAGATGGAGCTTGAAAGCGTTGCACCCCCTCCGACAATCTTTGGCTTCGCATAATAGGCGTAGATGAAATACGGCTCGATGTTCACCTTCACATTTTGATGAAAGGCATAGGAGGCACCGACGCTGATATTTCCAAAGAACCAACCAAAGGGATTCGCCCAGATATTCCAGGTGTTATAGGTGTTGCGGTAGCGATTTTTTTCGCCCACCGGGATCAACTGACCGTCCGTTTTGATCGTGTTGTATTCTTGGTCACCATATACTTTTTCTTCTGCCTGTACGGGCGAAATGGTGAGGGCCGCCAATACAAACAAGGACAACAGAACGACTAAATGAGGAATTTGTTTCATAGGGAGGTCATATATCCTAGCCTTCCCTGACCGCAATCTTTCGATTTCGATATTTGTGACATTGAAATACAGGGGCCGGATTTTCTTCTCAGGCGAGCAACGGAGGCTGACGAAGTATGAGAAGAAAAGAATCGCACTCCTGAACGCGAGAGCGTTCAGTTGTTTCAGTGCTTCGTGCGAGAACTAGGACTTTCAACCAAGAGGGGTAAAATCGCACTCGGAGCGATTCGAACGCCCGACCCCATGCTTCGTAGGCATGTGCTCTATCCAGCTGAGCTACGAGTGCATTTCAAAGACAGCGTTAAGCCTTACCAACCTCAGGGGCGCCTGTAAATTATTCAGGACATTATTGCGCGGGGACGGCTTCGACTGGTGTCGATGAGGTGGGGCGGCGGGGAGTGGGATCTGAATTCAGAGATTCCGTTTCCTCGATGGCGAGGGCTAAATTTGCCACGGACCACCAAAGTGTATGGGGGCAGGGGAGATAGAGATGTTCAGGTGTCGGCAAAAGATTTCCCCCTGGATCGCGGTAAATTCGAATGACTAATTGCGCCTCCGAGATTTTCCAGTTGGGAATCTCATGACCATCCGCCGCAATTGGATTTTGACCCGTGACTTGACCCATGGCTCGAAGTAGGTGCTTGTGCATTTCCCACTTTGCATGGGCCTTTAGCGCTGGATCGCGAGTGGATTTCAATAATTTAGAGTAAGCCAAGACCAAGAGTGAATCGTGAAGGGACCACTGAGCTTCCGTGTCGTCTCCAAAAACCGCTCGAAGATGTTCTGGGTTTTTTGGACTAAAACCATAGTCGTTCAATGACTTCCCCGTGATCGTTTCCCCCGATCGATGGAAAATGTTCGCAAGAACTTCATCGCGTTTCAGCCAATAGAATGGATGAAGGTAAACATCTCCCTTATACCGAGCCACCCCCGCGGGTCTTACGAGCTTTTGGACGTGTTCGATGATCTTAAGTATATGCTGGTCCGTAAGCCGATCGGGAAGAAAGGGAATGGCATGGAGAAGCGCTGCATCTTCATAACGTTCGGACTGAGCGATATCTCGATTGAAGGAGCTTGGGACTTCGCCCTTCGGAAGCTGTTTAAGAATAACTTCATAACCGCTCTCGAGCGCCGACTGTAAAGAGGTGGGAGATAGAACTTCTTTCACGATGCCCTGTACATCGTTGGGGATGAAGGCGGCCGTATCGGTCGATAAATTCTCAAGCTCCTTTAAAATGCGTTGATAAAAATGAGACGGATCTCGAGGAGCCTCAATACCTTTTAAGAAATTTTCTACGACTTTTACCTCAAGCATCAAAGTGGATGTGCGCAGCCCTTCGGCCCCCTCTTCCCACGCGTCGGAAGAATGGAGAGCCCAGAACATCAGGCGAGTGGGCATGGCGACGAGGCCCACCAAGGAGGCCTTCATGTCCGGGGTGAGATCCTGCCAAGTAATGACTTCTTCTTCAAACGCTCGCATGGAGATCAACGCAGCCAGCGCAAACCAATCGAACTGCTTGTTGTTCCAAGGATGTCGCACCCAGGTTTTTTGATCTTCGCCGAGCACGAGATAGTCGGAGAAGTTTTCAGGATCGAATTGGACGCCCGGGAGACTCTCATTGCCTAGTTTTGGATCGAGATGACGCCCGGGATTTCGAAGGTTCGTGTAAAGGCGATCTAGATTTTCCTTCGTAGACATCTGTTTAATGAGACCGAGGGCAACGCCGCGGGCTTCTCTCGTAAAGCGAACATTCAAATCATACTCGCCCAGCCGCTTCGAGAGCTTCGCTAAAGCAATGAGGCCCTCAAAGACGAAGGCATTGTCGCGACCCCAAGCCATACGGGACATCCCATTGCCTCGAGAGGCGCTGACATCCGCCGCCACGGTCAGGCCCGTTTGCCCATATTTGAAATTGAAAAGCCCGTTCGCCTTTAGCATTCGATAGGCGTTCAAAATGGATTCTCGGTTTACTCCGCCTTCAAACACCTGGGCCAATTCCGGATTTTGGAATAGGACTCGCTCGCTCGTCATGGAGTCGGGGGTGCGATAGTCGATGGAGATGGGTTGAGAGTCTCGAATGCGTGGAAGCAAATCACGGATGAGATCCGAACAGCTGGCGGCTGATGCGCTCGAAGCAAAAACGTAGGACAAAAGCCCAACGGTTAAGAATCGGTAAACGCGTGGAGCTAATGCTGTTGAAAAAATTTTATCAACCAAGCCAAACACCCTTAAAAGCAACCCGTCCGAAAAAACTAAGCGGGGATATTTTGAATGTCATGCCGAAAACGGCCGTGAGCGTAAGAAATGAATTTAGTTGAAGAATTTAGTTGCCAGGAGCTTGAAAGATACTCTGAAAGCTGTCAGCAGGGCCGGTCATACCGGCCGCCTCTTCAGGGGTCACGTCGGAAGGGAGGGTTGAAAATGCATTTACGATTTGAGGCGGGCCATTTCGATGGCCAGTAGTGATGAGAGGAAAGTAATTAAGCTTGCCGACATTCTCTTGGACGATAGCTTGATAGAAACCTCCGCCGGGTCCCAGCTGAATGAGTGGATTTGGCGGGATCTGCCCAGTCATGGTTAAACCGAGCGGAACGGAAAAGAGGTGAATGGCGCCCGCTTGTACAACATTCAGTTGATTGCCATTCAAATAAGATACGTTCACATCGGGAACTTTTTTCAGCCAAGCATCCTCACCAGCCGAGGTGAGTTGATCGGCGATCCCCTCCACATTCTCGAGATGTAAGCTTCCAATTTCATCGAACTGTCTCTGAATATCGAGCTTGCGATCAAGGCAGGCTTCGATAAAGCGCGATCGCCCGGGGATTGGCTTATCGGGAGAAATGACGATCGAACAAAATGACTGCCAAAATGCCTTCACGTAGTCGCTACCGGTCTTGAAATAGGCGGGGTTGTATTTGGGATCGGATCCCGTAGTTTGAATGCTGGTCGTAGTGGTATCGCCGTCTTTTTCTTCAGTGATCTGTGTTTGGGAAACATAGGCCGGTGTGAGGCCGCGCTCTGCAAAGTAACTTGAGATGCTGGCTGAGAATGCCCAAAGAGAATCTGGGATTTCTTCGACTTGTTGTTTGAAAGCGCTGCGAATAGCCGGCGACATGCGAGAAAGCGCGCAAGCCTTTTCCCGTGCAACTTCACTCTGCATATCGTTCATGTTTTGAACGAGCAGAGGCAATAGCATCGCCAATAGCATCGGACTTTAAAGTGCAAGAATTGTGCAGGCTTAGGCTGAGAGGAAAGGGGGAAAAGAAGAAGGACCCCGCAAACTTTGCGGAGTCCTTATGAATGATTAGCCGAGTTGATTGAGTACGTTCAGTACTTCTTCACTGTGTCCGTCCACATTCACGCGACGGAAGGCTTCAGCGATCTTGCCTTCGCGATCAATCACGAAGGTGGAGCGCTCGATACCCCAGCTGATATTGCCGTACATGTTCTTCTGCACGTACACGCCGTAAGCTTGCGCTGTCTCTTTATTCAAATCCGAAAGGAGTTGAAAATTGAGACCGTATTTCTCAATGAACTTCTGATGAGAGCTGGCATCGTCAAAACTGACGCCCAAAATCACTGCGTCCGCTCCTTCAAACGTCGGCAAGTTATCGCGGAAGCTGCAGGCTTCTTTNNCGTGCATCCGGGCGTATCGTCCTTCGGATAGAAATAAAGCACCACTTTTTTGCCGCGCAATGAAGCGAGCGAAACGTTTTCTCCAAACTGATTGGGAAGCGTGAATTCCGGAGCCCAATCGCCTTTGGTTATTCGGTTTTGAGTTTGAGAGACTGCCGCGAGCTTTGGAGTCGCCTTCTTTGCGGATGTCTTCTTCTTCGCCGTCGCTTTCTTGGTCGTTTTCTTGGCCTTCGTTTTTGTTTTCGTGGCCTTTGTCTTTTTGGTTTTGCGAGCGGGAATCTTCATCTTTCGCTTCTTTGCGGTGGGACGAGATTTCGCTTTCTTTGATTTTTTTGAAGTCATAGTTGCCATGTGGAAAACCTCCTGGGTTTGGTTGCTCTTTTTTTACTCAATTCCTAAGTTCTTGCCATGCGAAAACTCATCGCAAATGAATACTCTACGCTGCATCTGAAAGGGGAGGATGCATTTGAATTTGGACAGCGAATGTTTTCGCGAAATCTAAAGGGCATGAATGTGGGCGAGGGACGACTTGCGTCATTTCTCTCCGCCGAGGGAAAGGTGCAGGCGCTCTTTTGGGTAACCCGCATAAATACTGGGCTGCAGCTCCTTCTTCCGAAGGCAGAATGCGACCGGACGTTGGAGCTTATGGAGCGGTACCACTTCGCGGAGAAATTTGAGACCTCCTGGGATTCTTCGGAGACTTGGAGTGGGAACTGGAATCCCGTGGTGGGTCCGGAGCAGCTCTACGCCGAAGGTCGGTGGAAATCTTCAACGGAGTTTCGGGGTGTTTTTCGAGGAACGGAGTGGACGTTTCAGCCGGGAAGCCCTGAATCGCTGACGTCGGAAGAAAAAAATGCCTGGTTGAAGCATAGGATTGAGCGGCTCATCCCAGAATGGGGCTTGGAGCTGGATACTGATCGACTGGTATTCGACGTCGGACTTGAAGATATCTGTGATGCCGATAAGGGCTGCTACATAGGGCAAGAGGTCGTAGAGCGTGTGCGCACGCGTGCAGGTTCAGGGCCGATCCGATTTTCCGCACTTGCGCTCGATGGCGAACAGATCATCTCCAAGGATCTGGAAGTCTTCAGTCGAGAAAAGGAAGTCGTCGGAAAATTTTCTGGCTCGGCTGTTTTCGATCCTCAATCACAGCAAACCCTTGCACTTGCGTTTTTGAAGCGCGCATTCGTGGAAAAATCGAATGAGGTGTTTGGCGGCAGAATTTTTCGGCTGTGCGGCGACGGCGTCAAACCTTTGGTCAAAAAGTGATCGAATTGACCAATTCCCGATAGAGAGCGACGAAAAACGATCTGTAACATCTATAGACGAACTTAAGTTGATAGTGGTCCTTAAGAGTTAGAACGCACACTTCTTAGACCGAAAGAAGGCACACCTTTTGCAGTTATTTGAGAAGAGACAGGTAATGAGAGGACAGGGGTACGGTTGTTACGTGTTGTCTTTAAAGAATACCCCCTACTTTAAAGGATCCCCTTATAGCACGTAGCGCCTGCCCCCCCTTTTTCCTCCTCTCTCTTTCTCTGACTTTTTTTCCAATACTCTTGAAATCGATATGGGCTCATAGAGCAGCTTGCCCCATGTAGGATTCCCGCTTAAAACCGAGATGGTCGGGCGGCGACCCAAAGTTAGGCCGCTAACTCCGCCAGGTTCGGAAGGAAGCAACGGTACGTGGATTCTTCTGTTGGCGTCGCTAGTCCTGACCATTAAAGTTTTAAGTTCGGTAACGTCGTCGCGTTTGAAGGAGACTTTCCGATTGGGAAAGTCTCCGATACCTAAGTGTCGCGAAGGTCCGAAGGCGAAGCCGAGGCCAACAAACCGGAGAGATGGGTGAGTGGCCGAAACCAACGGTTTGCTAAACCGTCATACGAGTAACATCGTATCGAGGGTTCGAATCCCTCTCTCTCCGCCACTTTCTTCGTCTTTTTCCTTCATACTTCGTTAGATTTCGTTCGCTCCTCGGTCATGTATTTCACGATACATATGGTGTCTAATACTTATAGGCGAAATCATGACGCGTCTAATTTGTGCACTAGGTCAGGCGTCCATTGCCTCAAAGTCGGATGGTGCAAATCTCATAGACCTCATTAAAATTATTTCTATCGAATCGTTCTTTATCATTTTGACCGTGTCGTTATTTATGAGCGCTGTCTTCGTTGGACTGTTCATTTGGGGTGCCAGTTCGGGACAATGGGACGATTCAAAAACTCCTGCGCACCGCCTCTTATGGGAAAGCGAAGATGAATCGATCCAATGATACCGTTTTTTACGACGACAAAATAGTCCGAGCATTTTTGTGGGCCACGATGATTTGGGGTCTCATCGGAATGGTCGTGGGACTTTTGATTGCAGCTCAACTCTATTATCCAGCGCTCAATTTTGGGATTCCCATTTTAAGTTTTGGACGCTTGCGCGCTTTGCATACCAATGCCGTCATCTTTGCATTCGCGGGGAATGCCATATTTACGGCAGTCTACTATTCCACTCAACGCCTCCTTCGAACTCGAATGTTCTCGGACTTCATGGGTTGGTTTCATTTTTGGGGTTGGCAGCTCATCATTTTGGCCGCCGCACTCACCCTGCCCCTAGGTTTCAGTCAGTCAAAAGAGTATGCCGAGCTCGAATGGCCCATCGACATTGCCATCGCCATTGTGTGGGTGGTGTTTGCGGTGAATTTCATCATGACGATGAAGATTCGAAGAGAGCGTCATTTATATGTGGCGCTTTGGTTTTACCTCGCTTCGATCATTGCGATCGCCATGCTTCACATCGTGAATAACATCAGTATTCCCGCCTCATGGCTGGTGTCCTATCCGGTTTACGCAGGCGCGCAGGATGCGCTCGTGCAATGGTGGTACGGACATAATGCCGTGGGATTTTTTCTCACGACGCCTTTTCTAGGATTGATGTATTACTTCCTGCCCAAGGCGGCGAATCGCCCAGTGTTCTCGTATCGTTTGTCGATCATTCACTTTTGGAGTCTCGTTTTCATCTACATCTGGGCGGGCCCCCATCATCTTTATTATTCAGCGCTTCCTGAGTGGCTGCAGTCAGTCGGAATGGTTTTTAGCATCATGCTTTGGGCTCCAAGTTGGGGCGGAATGCTGAACGGACTCTATACTTTGCGAGGTGCGTGGCACAAAGTGCGCGAAGAGCCGATTCTCAAATTCTTTGTCCTCGGTGTGACCGCCTACGGTATGTCCACTTTCGAAGGACCTTTGCTTTCAATTAAAGCGGTTAACAAACTATCCCACTTTACCGATTGGACCGTTGCCCATGTGCACGTCGGCGCGCTCGGGTGGGTGGGCTTCATGACATTTGGAATGATTTACTACCTCATTCCAAAATTATGGAAGACCACGCTCTATAGCAAAACGTTGGCCAATGCCCATTTTGGGATGGCCACGATCGGCATCATTCTTTACGCCGTCAGCATGTGGGCTTCGGGGATTACGCAGGGCCTTATGTGGTTTGCGACCAAGGCCGATGGCACCCTTCTCTATCCGGATTTTATGGAGACGGTGATTGCCATCAAGCCCGCTTTTGCCATTCGAGCGATTGGCGGGGTGCTCTACATCGCTGGTCTGTTGGTGATGTTCTACAATATGTTCAAGTCCATTCATCGCGCGGCGATCGTGGAACCTGAACAGCTGACGATCGCTCGCCTTAACGAAATTCCCGTCGAAAGCGAAGTTCAGTCCCTGGTGTCGGAACCCATCAGCTTCAAAATTTTCTTAAAGCGTTTGCACACAGCGATTGAAGGTTGGCCACTCGTTTTCACTGCGCTTTCCGCAGCGGCTCTCATGGTGGGCGGCATGGTGCAGATCATTCCAATGATTTTAACGGAAGTGAAGGTTCCGCGGGGCGTCTCCGTTCAACCTTACACACCACTTGAACTGGCTGGACGAGGAATTTATCTGCGAGAGGGCTGTTACAATTGCCACTCGCAACAAGTGCGTCCAATCGTGGAAGAGACTGCTCGCTACGGACCGATTTCGAGGGCCCATGAATATATGTACGATCATCCGTTTCAATGGGGTTCTAAGAGAACAGGCCCGGATCTGCATCGGGTTGGTGGAAAGTATCCGGATCTTTGGCATTTCAGGCACATGCAAGATCCTCGCACGACTTCTCCTGAATCCATCATGCCGACCTACGGCTGGCTTCTCACTTCCTCTTTGGATTTCAATTCCATCAGCGCCCAAATGAAGGCGATGCAAAGAGTTGGAGTGCCCTACAAAACTTCCGACATCCACGATTCCAAAGAAAAGATGAAAGCGCAGGCTGTGGAAGTCGCCGAGCGTTTGAAAGAACAAGGTGGAATTGAAAATGTTGCCGACAAGGAGATCGTTGCCTTAATCGCCTATCTCCAGCGACTCGGGCGGGAGGCGAGCAAATGATTAGTGCACTCATACAATCGGTGGAGGTTCCTGAGGCAGCAATATTTTCTCTCAGCCTCTTTATTTTGATGTTCATAGCCCTGCTCTTTTGGGTTTTTGTCATGAACCCGAAGAGTGAGTGGGAAAAACGGGCTCATATTCCGTTGTTGGATGATCATAGCTCAGAGAGGAAAAATGTATGACCCCGCTCGATCGAGATCCGGAAACATATGCCGAAGTCCGTGACCACAGCTTCGACGGTATTCAGGAATACGACAATCAACTGCCCCGTTGGTGGGTTTATAAATTCGTCATCACCATCATCTTTGCGGCGGGCTACCTCTATTGGTTTCACTTCGCGCAGATCGGAAAGAACCTTCAAGACTCTTACGATTTCGAAAAAACAGAGCTTGCGGAAAAATTGAGACTCTCGAAGCCGCCCGAAGCGCCAGTGTCGAAGGAAGAACTGAAAGCGCTTGCCCAGGATCCCCAGTCGATTGAGAAAGGGAAGGCGGTCTTCGCCACGCGATGCGCTTCCTGCCATGGCATGGAAGGTGAGGGCGTAGTCGGCCCAAATTTGACAGATAAATATTGGATTCACGGGGGAGCGCTCACCGCTATCGTCAAAACGATTGAAGAAGGGGTTCCTGCAAAAGGAATGGTTCCCTGGAAGTCTTTGCTGAGTCGCGATGAAATTCATCAAGTTGCGGTTTTCGTAAAGAGCCTCGAGGGTAAAAAAGTTTCCAATCCGAAGAAGCCCGAGGGTGAGTTAAGCTCAGAAGAATAAAGCTATGAAACAAATTGAGCTTTCGACGGCGGACGCGGAGGGCAGACGAAAATGGATCTATCCGCTTGTCGTGAAGGGCGCATGGTGGCTGCGACGAAAAGTCTTAGCCTATGGACTCATTGCCTGGCTGCTTGCGGCTCCCTGGATTTCGATCGGCAGTGGACCCGCGGTATTCTTTGATTTAGTGCACCGAAAGATTCATTTCTTAGGACTTACCTTTTGGGTGAATGAAACGGTTATTTTTTTAAGCTTCGTTCTTTTTCTTTTGAGTAGCGTCTTGGTTTTAACCGCGGTGCTCGGAAGAGTTTTTTGCGGCTGGGCATGTCCCCAGACGGTGTTCATGGAATTTGTCTTTCGACCCATCGAAAGATTTTTGGAAGGAATGGGGGCCAATCAAAAGAATTTTTATGCGACACCGTTTCATGAGCGCTTTCCGCACTGGTTGGCAAAGTGGTCAATTTTTCTCGTCATTGCGCTCGTCCTTGGAAATACATTGGTAGCGTATCTTTTCGGAACGAATCGTCTGCTGGAAATGATGGCAGAGGGACCGTCTTCCAATTGGGGACCGTTTGTGACGATGCTCATTGCTTCAGGTATCATCCTCTTTCAATTTGGATGGTTTCGTGAGCAGGTTTGTCTTTTTGTTTGTCCCTACGGTCGACTGCAATCCGTTCTCCTCGATCGAGATTCACTCATTGTGGCTTACGATAAAAATCGGGGAGAGCCGCGAGGTAAGGCGGGAAAAACTTCGGGCGATTGTGTGGATTGCAAAATGTGCGTAAACGTTTGCCCGACGGGCATTGATATTCGAAACGGTCTTCAGATGGAGTGCGTTCATTGCACCCTATGCGTCGACGCCTGCGACAGTATCATGGATAAGCTGGGCCGAGCGCGTGGACTTATCCGCTATCAAACGGAGGCTGAGGTAGAAGGAGCTAAGCGAAGAGTGTTTAGACCGCGGATGTTTGTGTACTCGTTCCTCGTACTGATTTTTTCAGGCTTAGTCATTGGGTTAACGGCCACAAGAAAGGAGTTTCATGCCACGGTTCATCGCGAGAGTGGCAGAGACATTTTTGACATTGGGCAAGATCGTTTGGTTTCAAATCCTGTTCGAATCCATTTTTCGAATTATTCGCTTCAAGAGAAAGTTATTCATTTCCAAAATCCCGATCCCACCGATTTGCAGATTGTCGTTCCGCAGGGCGAAATGAAAATTCCCGCGGGAGAGAAATTGACCGTCCATTTACTTCTTAAGCTGCCGCCGTCGCATTTCCACGAGAGTTTTGGATTGAAAGAAGTGATGTTCGAGGCTGCCGATCAACAGGGCATGTCGCGAAATTTAAAGATACGCATGGTGGGACCCGCGGGGAGCGCCCCTTAAATGCATTCTCACAGTGACGATTCCGTTGGAGGACTGGGAGCCATTCTCGGTCTTCAGGCGGGACTTCTTCAGATTCTGTTTCTCGGAGTTCTATGGATTTTCTTTCATTGCGGCCCCATGTGTGGGCCTATCATTTCAGGATTGCGCTTGGACGCGATGAGTGGCGGCAGTTTTACGAGAGGCCTCATACTCTATCAATTGGGTAGAGCCCTTATTTATTGTATGTTTGGGGCGATAGCTGGAGCATTGGGAGCTCGCTTGATGCCGTCGCCCATTTTGGCTTGGACTATTTCTCTTTTCTTTGCGCTTCTCTTGTCGCTGAAATTGCTGCCGCTTAATTCCGCCGCCAATCTCTTTCCCTCTTTTTTAGTCAATTTCGTAGCGCGCATTTCCCGCTCCACTCATGGCAATCTCCGCCCTTTCTTGCTGGGCACTCTCCTTGCGTTTCTTCCGTGCATGTTGGTGTTCTGGGCTCTGGGTCTGGCAGCCTCCACCGGCAGTGCGGGGGCCGGAAGCCTCGTCATGTTTGCACTGGTCGTCCTCACTTTTCCGCCTCTTTGGCTGAGTGTTCGAGCGCTCAACCGCTTGTGGCTCAGTTCTCGTTTGCGAAAGTGGGCCAATGTCGGACCGCTTTTCGTGTCTTGGGGGTGGACGACTCTGATGGCTTTAGCCTACTCGGATTTAATTTCTCACTTTCACATATCATTTAAGTTTCTCGATCAGACTTTTATGTTGATGTTTTGGTAATGGCACAGGCTTTGGAAAATACATCTTTGGACTTTCAGCCCTGCAAGCACTGCGGATTGGAATCGAAGAAGGAATTTTGCTGCTTAGGATGTAGGGCCGCCTATGGATTAATTGAAGGCGCGGGGCTACAGAGATTTTATAAACTTCAAAGTCAAAGCTCAGCAAATCCCATCAAAGATTTTTCGGAAAAGAGCGCGCGCGCTTTTGACGACGAAAAATTTTTGGACGCATTCACCACTGTCCAATCGAACGGAAACACGCGCTCAGGAACTTTTCCTGTCGGGGGCCTTCATTGCACCGCCTGCGTATGGTTGCTTGAAAAATTGCCGCAGTTAAATGGCGAATGTCTCAGCGCATTCGTCAATTTTCAGGCCTCGGAAATTGAACTGGAATGGAAATCCCGAGAATCGTCTCTGAGTTCGATCGCCAATACTCTGGCACGCCTGGGATA
>DDSI01000229.1:0-14183 GCA_002343335.1 Bacteriovoracaceae bacterium UBA2394 | reverse complement strand
CCGATGGGCGAGAATTCTCAAGCCCGCTTTCGCAAGCGTGAATTGATTCGGCTAGGCGTGGCGGGAGCTTCCGCTGCCGCGGCAATGCATGTGGGCCTTTTGTTAGTAGGATCGCATCTCACGGAACAGTCGATGGCCCCAGCCGAGGCGAGGTGGGTGGGACTCTACGCATTTCTTGCGGCACTTCCTGCCATTGCTTACGGAGGAATCCCCTTTTTTCGTTCGAGTTATTTTGCGTTGAAGGTGAGGCGATTTCATCCGGATCTTCTNNGCATTGGTCGTAGGCGGTGCCTTCAGCCTTCATTCTATCGTCATCGGATCGGCGGAAAGTTATTTCGACTCGCTTGCCATGGTAGTCTTTCTTTTGTTGGCGGGAAGGTGGTTTATTCAAGATAGCTACGGCCGACGGAATTCTTCCTTCACGATCCCTGTCGAGAAAATATCTGCCGAGGGAAATGCATCGGAAATTCCGTCCAGTTCACTCGCAGTAGGCGATCATTTTCGAATTCGTGAGAATCAGATGGTGCCTCTAGACAGTCGGCTTCTCGAAGCGGAGGCCTGGGTGGATGAAAGCGTCCTTACGGGTGAGACCACGCCTAGGCGCAAATTGTCGAGGCAAGAGATAAGACAGGGATCCAAAGTTCTAGAACGAACCGCATTGCTGGAGGTTTTGAGGAGCGAGAATCAGTCTTCTTTATCTTGCCTCAAAAGTGGCTTGGAGGCGCGTACTCTGTATTCACTTCCTTCGTGGATCGATCAACTCTTTACCCTGGGAATTTTGTCGCTCACTGCCGGTGTCTATGGACTCACTGGAGACGTCCGAATGTGTATTTCATTGCTCGTTGTCAGTTGTCCGTGCGCCTTTCAATTGGGCCGACCGTTGGCTTTGGCGCAACTTCGCGCTCAAGGTTTAAAGAGGGGCGTGGCATTTCTGAGACTCGCAAGAATTCTTTCGTTAAAAATCATACAATCGATCGCCTTTGATAAAACGGGAACGCTTACGCAAGGAGCAATGACGGTAGAAAGAATTTTGCGCTTCAAACATGTCTTTGATCCGAAGACCGAGGCTCATTTGGTTTGCGCCATGACGATTCAGAGCGAGCACCCGATCGCGAAGGCTTTGGCGTTTTATTGCCGAGATAGTTTTGGATTTACCGGGACGGGAGGACCAAATGGTGTGGAAGATTTAAGAGAGGTAAGCGGAGAGGGGATTTTTGCAAACTATCAAGGCCGAAAGCTCTTTTTGGGTAAACCCAAACAGGCCGATCTCGCTGACCAGTCACGAGCGCTGTCCATTGCGGAGCTCTCCGTCGATGAAGTTCCATTGTTGCAATATCAATTGCGGGACAAAATTCGAGAAGAATTGCCCGAAGTCATCACAGATTTAGCATCCCAAAATCCCTCTTTAAATTTGGCGGTGTTTTCCGGTGATCCGAATATTGCTGAAGCGGAGTTTTCTTGGGCTGGAATGGTGCAGGGCGGTCTATCCCCTCTAGAGAAGGCTGAGCTTATAGAAAACCTTCCGAAGCCCGTCCTTATGGTGGGCGACGGGTTTAACGACTCTCTTGCCTTTCAAAAAGCTGATCTATCTCTGGGCTTTTCGGGCAGCGCGGAAAGCTCCATTCAAAGCGCGGATGTTTACCTGTTGAGGAAGGATCTTCGACTAGTTCCGGCAATTCTTCGCGCCATTCAGCGCGCTTACCGCATCAGCGCGCTCAATATCACCATTTCGATTCTCTACAATGTGGTCGCAATATCCTTTGTCTTTAGCGGGTACTTAGGCCCCGTCATTTGCGCGATCTTAATGCCACTATCTTCCTTAAGCGTCATCGCGATCGCGTCTCGGGCTTCCTATTTCGACAATCGAGATTAGGCGCCCTTCCCAACCACTTGCTTAAATACCCGTTTAATGACTTTCGATTTCGGCAAAACGATCGTGGCGAGCACGATTGCGGCTTGGATGGAAGCACGCTTTTGAGCAGGAGTAAGATGTTTAAATTTATTTTGAACCTTGCCGGCCCATTTTTTAATATTCTTTTCAATATCACCCGCCCCAAGATCCTTTAGGAAAGAGTGCTTCGTGGAAGCGCGGTTTTTAGATTTTTTTGAAGTAGAGGTCGTTTTTTTTGAAATGCGTTTTTTTCCCATGTATGAATTTTAAACAGTTGGTCGCTATCGACCTCTATCTTTAGTTTGTATCGAACTTCAATGCGGCTGGACGGGAATCATCGCGACTCCAAATCCCGGCAGCTGAACATGATGCGGCGAAGCAGGAGCGCGCTTTTGAATTCCGCTCGATCCCAAACCTACAAATACGACATCGTTCATCACTTTGGTGTTGGTAAGTTGAAGGGTGATGGGTTTGGGCGACTGATTCACCACTAATAATTTTTTATTTCCTAAGCCCAAGGCAAAGATTGGAGCGGGAGCGAATAATCTCGCCGGTGAGATGGCGTCTCCCAATTGAAGAGAGTCCTTCAGCATTTTTAGCACCCAATAGCGTTCATTGGGCTCTCCCGTTTCCCAGTTCACCATGGACACGCTTGGGAACTGACTTGGAAATCCGACAAGCTGACTTTGACCCGCTACTTCCGCGCCGAGAATCGCGAGCCGGCCTAAGGCATAAGCATAGACGGCGGAAGATAGGCTCCAGTAGTAATTCGGAAGAGCGTGGTTGTGCCAGTCAACCTCATCGCAAATGGTTCCCAGTTCATTCACATACGACCAAACTTTGGGATTGAGTTGCTTTTTCATTTCTTCGATTTTTGTAGCGGTCTGAATAAACTTATCTGTCTCCGTAAAGAGTTCCACTGCAGCTGCTTTCGCAGAATTTTTGGGCAATTTTAACTTCGCGTAGAAATGATATGAAATTCCATCCACAGGAATTCCCGCCGAATGATTCGCCGGATTTAGAAAATATTCATAATAGCGCAAATTTTCAGCAGGCTTTGCCAGGCCAAGCCCGATGAATTTGAGGGAGGGCTGAGCGCTACGAATTTCTTCGACGACGGCGTCGTAAAGCTTTGTGTAGAGCTCGGGATTTTGTGCGCGTTCGAAATCAATTTCGTTGAGAACTTCCCATGCATCGAACGAATAGCGGTGTCCTGATTTGTGCTCCTTGCCTAGTTCGTCGGTAAAGCCGCCATTCGAATACCATTTCACAATGCGACCAAAATATTCTGCGACTTGTTTGTAAGACTTATCGAGGAAGTCAGCACCCTTGGGATATTCCCACATCGCTACATTGGGGTCTTCATGGTAGGTCGGCTGCGGCGCATTTACCATCCACTGAGGTATCGTGCTGAAGTTGAGGATAACCTTGCGCCCTTCCATCGCAGCCATGAAGTCTTCGAGCATTGGATCAATGAGCGTGAAATCCCATGAAGTTCTTTCAGTCGTAGGCGGATAGAGAGCGGGAATTCCCAATTTCGGATAGGGAAGCCAGGGCACATAGCGGACGTGCTCGGTGCCGAGATTCTTCAGAGCCTGAAATGCCTGGGGATGAATCCTCGACCCCCGTCGAAGCATTGGATTCACCACTACTTGCAGTGTGGGAATCGTCTTCCAATTTCCCAAGTTTTGATCCCACAGTACTTCCATGCCGACGGTGGCGTTTACCTCCGCGTGGGCCGAAGTAATAGTTAATAGACAATAAACGAGCGCGTAGATCCCCATTCCCCTCATCATGGTGAAAGTTTTCTCCAATCGGAGAGAGGGGTGTCAATTGTTGTCGGCTATGCGTAGACAGAAATCGTCGAATGGGGCGCGGCTGATGTTTCGCCATTTTTTTCTTCGCCATCCTTTTCGTCACTGACGTGAACATTTCCAAGGATCAAAAGAGCATCGCGAAGATTTTTCAATTCCGAATCGGGCTTGGAGTTGCCATTGGCCCTATCTGGATCATTCATGCGCGCCTCGAGCATCGACACGGCGGCCTTAACGAGCAGACTGGCTCCCCCATTCACATTCATGCCTCTATTGTATGGCTTTGGGCTCTGCTGAAAAGCCCCTCTACTCTATCGAAATGTCAGCGCTTGATGCGCCGCCGTTACATCATTACGATGCCGGAACAGCATTATGCCCGTTTGGAGGGGATTTTCCCTTGGAGAAAATCCCCGATACCGAAACGTCGTGAAGGTGCGCTGCGAAGGCAGCGCTCAATAAACCGGAGAGATGGGTGAGTGGCTGAAACCGTACGCCTGGAAAGCGTATTTGGGGGAAACTCCAACGAGAGTTCGAATCTCTCTCTCTCCGCCACTTTCGTCGTCTTTTTCCTTCATACTTCGTTAGATTTCGTTCGCTCCTCGGTCATGTATTTCACGATACACTCCCTCGTTGCTCACTCATCTTCCTCGTCTGAAGAAAAAATACTCGAAATTGGTTATCGGAGAGGAGGCTCCGCCACCTTCTTTTAATCGCTCGCGTCTTAGGAGGCGTTCAGCGGCTAAAAGTCATCGCACGTAAGCCATGATAATTTCATAGGCTATCAAGAGAATGATGATGATCTCGAGCAAGTGTCCGCGGCGCGTATTCACCTCGTTTTGCAACAAAGTTGGAATCTTGGAGAGTAAGTCCATTTTTCTTCCGATGCTTTCTTCCCAATCTCGAGTCCGAAACCGCTGTAAGGCAGCTCGAAAAATCCTCGCAAGATAAAAGTCTCCAATAGCTTTCAAGGAATTACCCATGCGTTCCGTAAACTCAGATAGTTCGAGATAAGTAGAGCTAGCCTCTTCAGCCACTTGAGAGAAACTTCCCCTCAGAATCTTTACCAAAGGAAAGCGCTTCCGGTCCTCTTCAAGCGAAGTGTAGAGCTGCTGGAGGCGACTATCGATCAGATGATCGTAGAATCGCAATTCGAGCTGATGACTGAGTGAAAACTCTAAAACATCCAACACATCCGACTGCGACGCCGGTTCCAAGACGAAGGCCGAGTTCCAATCGATCACACAAAGATCGTCATTTCCATACTGAAACGTATTTTCAAGTAAGCGGGCGCGAATGTCAGGAGCGAGTTCGTGCTCGGGCTCTCCCATAATGATTTCCGGCACGTCGCCGTCATCGATCAATTGTTCCGATGTCCAATTTTCATCCGTGCCGTCCGAAAGATAAATAATGTAGTCTTCAAATTCGTTCCAAATCTGAGGTTTCTGAAGGGCATCTCTCAACATGAGAATGACCTCGCCGGCTTTTGCTTTCGCATTCTCGTTGAGGGCTTGAATAAGTTTCTCGTCCTCGTTGAGTAAGACGGAATATCGAAAAAAATCGTCCTGCGTGGCCGTCGCTCCCAGATCGAATTGGTAAGAAATCGAAAGCGCGCCATAGTTCCAAAGCGTCGCCGAAAGTCGCGGCGGTGGAAGATTCGATTCGAGCTCCGGAAGTGATTCAAGGCCTAAGGAGAATCGAACGGGGGCTTCCCGAATGATGACGGCCTGTTGACCTTTCATTTTCAATTCCAGGCGGCCGGGGTTCTCTCGAATTCGAGTTCGGAGTAATTCTTCAGCCTTTCGCAGTTCCACTTCTTCGGCGATGTCGAAGACTCGATAGACAATGATTTTTGGATTTCGAAACTTCACGAGTGCTCGCGACCGCTGCAAGGTTGGTCAATTAAATATGATGCAAGAATAACGAGGTTGAGGATTGGCAATCGCGGGAGTGGATTTGACACACTTTAAAGATCCTACGATTTTAGCTAAATTTTGACCGCCAATTTGGCCGTTAGTGACATCGACTTCTTCGGTGTCGAGACTGTTATAAATGTCTTCGTCACTCCGATCGTCGATCGAGAACAGACATTCATATTTCGGTTGTGCGTCTGGGCTAAACTTGGAAATTTTATCACAGGACAGACCCTTCACCATTTTTCGCTCGATGGTCGCGCCCATTCCTTTCGTAGCATCCACGGGTTGCGTTTTGAGAGATTCGTACACCGCTTTTGCCGACTCACCAGCGTGTAAAACACGTGTGAAGGCGAAAGCTGAGATCGTAAAAAAAAGAGCAAAAGCAGCTGTTTGAAGGGGATTTTTCATAGTGAGCTTGCGATACCATGATTTCAGAATCAGCCAAAGTTAAAAACATTGACGGTGAGAAAGTTCCTGTTAGAAGTGCGACCATCCATTCATAGAAAGAGGTCTTATTCATGAAAAAAGTAATCCATTTTGGACTTAAAGCGGCAACCTTAGGATCCGTTTTGCTTGCGGGATTTGCTGTCGTTCCAGCACATGCTTCATTAAAGGAAGCAATCGACAATGTTTATGCGAAGGCAAAGGCTGAAAACAAAAGAGTCATTTTGCATTTCACAGAAGGCAACTTGGGGCAGAAGTCAGCGCTCTTGGATGCCGCGGTTTTTGAGAATGCGGCTATTGTCAATTCTCTCTCCAACGATCATCTCATCGTCAAAGTTCCCGTGCGCTTCAAGGCGGATGCTCCAGCTGAGGACAGGGCCACTGCCACGGCCATAGCGAAAAAATATAAAGTGACCCTTGAATTTGTTCCCTCGTATTTTGTTACCAGTGCCGACGGGGCTCTTTATGGAACTGTGCCTTATGTGGAGACTTTGAAGCCTGAACAGCATGCAGAATTGGTTAAGGGTCTTAACAAGGTTTATGAAAAAATTGAAAGCCAAGTAAACAATTCCAAGTGGGCGGAAAGTACGACTGCTGAGGATCGAATTCAGAAATTGAGGGCTTGTTTAGAGCTGGTCATGCAATATTCGAATGGCCGCCTCGTGGGTCATCAGAAGCTCATTGATGAATTCAAGGCCGCCGATCCGAAGAACGAAAAAGGTGCTTATGAACAGATCGAGCTTTTGAATCTTCTTTCCAGTCTCGAAGCCAATGACAACGAACCTGGAAAGGCGCTGATTGCGATCGATAATTTTTTGAGCATTCCAAATTTGTCCGCCGGCATGAAGCGAACCGTTTTGGTTCTGAAATCGACGATTTATGCCTCATCGAAGGATATTGCGAAGGCGGTGGAAGCAATTGATCAAGCTATCCAAGTGGATCCGAATTTCATCGGGAATGAAAAATTAGTGAAAGTCAAAGAAGCATACAAGGCGCTTGAGGAGGAATTAAAGGAGCGGCAGTCGGTAGGGGGAAAATAAAAGATCTGCTCTAAGTTCTTCAATTACATTCGAGAAAGTGCGGAAAGGCTCCGGGCGATATTAAGAGAATTTAGTTCTCAAATTGCTCGAGAGCCTTTTCTTGTTTCTTGAGCTTATCGACCATGGATTTGCCGCGTTTACGATGTCCTAAGAATCCATAGGCCAGCGCGCTTAACATGGCGATCCAAAATATCCACGAGGCAGGGCTGCTCGAAGAATGAAAATCGATTCCTGGAATTTGAAAACCGGCAATGACGAGTTTTACGCCAATAATAAGGACAAGAATGTAGGCTGAAACTTCGAACGCTGGGAATTTTCGCAACAGTCCAATGAACATAGAAGCGGCAAACCGCATGACGACGAGACCGATCACGCCACCTGTAAATACCACCCAAAACTTGGTGGTTATGGCAACAGCCGCCAAAATGGAATCAATCGCAAAAGCTATGTCCGTGAGCTCGATCACGATCACAGTCTTCCAAAAAGAAGCTCGAACTGCTTTGGGAGCATCGTCTTCCTTTTTGTCCCCAAAGACCCAGTGTGAAAGTGCAACATAAATCAAATAACCGCCGCCCACAAACTTCACCCAATTCCATTTCATGAGATAAGCGGCCATGAAGAGCGCTATGAAACGAAATACAAATGCGCCAATGAGTCCGTAACTGAGGGCCTTTTTTTGCTGCTCCTTCGG
Source organism: Bacteriovoracaceae bacterium UBA2394 (assembly GCA_002343335.1). Lineage (GTDB taxonomy): Bacteria > Bdellovibrionota > UBA2394 > UBA2394 > UBA2394 > UBA2394. Next base: position 6,390 of record DDSI01000229.1, on the reverse strand, counting down.
AAGCTTGTTGGCGAGCAAGGCGAGTACGACAGCATTGTCGATGGATAAGATCCCCTCTAAAAAGACGAGCAATCCGATGGTAGCAATATCATGAAGTTCAATACTAATCGGCATGTTGGCGAGATCATTTCATTATTGGCAGCTCTGGGCAACGGCCGAGTGATTGTTGTATTCCTTTGAATTGACACTCGATCCAGCTTGCTGAATCAATGACCTCGACGGCTATGACTCGAACAGATTCACGATTAAATCTTGCGAGAAAATATCGCCCCCAGGCCCTGGCGGATGTGGTGGGACAGGGTTTGGCCGTGAAGGCACTGAGTGAGGCGCTTAAATCGAATCGGATAGCCCCTGCTTATATTTTCTCAGGACCTAGAGGGACGGGAAAGACGACTTGCGCTCGAATTTTTGCGAAAGCGGCCTCTTGTTTAGAAGAAAAGGCAAAGGACAGTAGACCCTGTGGAGCGTGCGCCGCGTGCAAGGCTCAGGCTTCTGGCAGATATATGGATATCATCGAGATCGATGGCGCCTCGCATACGGGAGTCGATGATGTGCGCTCGATTATTGAGTCGGTGGCCTTTCGTCCGTCGGTGGGGGCTCGAACCGTTTATATTATAGATGAAGTTCATATGTTATCGAACGCTGCGTTCAATGCTCTTTTAAAAACTCTTGAGGAGCCGCCGGCGCATGTTTTGTTTTTAATGGCGACGACGGAACCTGAAAAAATTCCAGCCACGGTTTTATCTCGCGCTCATCGAATCGAAATGCGAAGGCTTCGGGAAGTCGAAATCGTTTCGAACTTGGAGCGGATTGTTTCTGCGGAAAAATTGAAAATTAGTAAGGAAGTTTTAGAGGCGGTGGCAACGGCAGCGGACGGCTCGCTTCGAGATGCTCAGACCCTGCTTGAGCAATTGCTCCTCATGAACGATGCCAAGAATATTTCCGAAGAAAGCGTAGATGCCTTTCTCGGCACCATCGGTTCACAGAAAGAGATCGATTTTTTGAAAGCAATTGCAGCACAGGATTTGCCGGCGCTGTTGCAGAAGACGAAGGCGTTTTATGAACAGGGAAAAGATCTCGCCCGACTTACACATCGCTTGTTGATTTGGATGCGCGCAGTGTTGCTGGTGAAAGCGTCGGGAAAGAAAGACTTGGTGGCTGAAGAAGTTGATCTCGCGCAGCTTGACGATCTCATCCAGACTTTCTCTGCGTGGAGTGTAGAGGACGCCGACAGGCTTTTTGAAATTTTATGGAATGGGTATGAGCGCCTTCGAAAATCAGAGATTCCTCGCGTAGCGCTCGAGATGACACTTATTCGCGCTGCCCGAATTACTCGAACGGAAGATTTAAAAACGATTTTGACAGCGCTTGAAAATGCACCGGCGACTATAGCACCTTCAGCGCCTCAAGTGGCGCCCCTCCACTCCCCCGCGCCAAGTTATATACCTCCTCCCCCTTCCTTCACTCCACCGGCGAGATCGGCGCCTCCTAGCGCTCAGGCGACGACTCCGAAAGCGGAGCCTATTATGGTGAAAGATGTGGATTTCCTTTTAGACGCCATTAAGCGTGCGCGACCCAGTCTTCATGCCATGTTGATCTGTGGAAAGGCAGACTGGAATGGTCCCAAGTTCTCCATCTTGTTTCCTAAGGGACATTTTGCATTTCGGCAGTTGTCTGAAAAAATTCTACGAGTGGAGCTGGAGAAGCTATTGAAGGATCTGACCGGCGGAAAGATTCAGAAGTTGGAAGTCTCAGAGCTGAGTGCGCCGTCGAAGTCTGAGGCTGAAGGAGCTTCACCCAAGAAACCCACAGGCAATCCACACTTTATGAAAGAGGCAAAGGATAAAATTCTACAAGATCCCGATATTTTGAAGGCGGCGGAACTCCTTGGAGGAGAGGTGGAAAGCGTAACGATTTCGGGAATTCGGACGGAGGTTTAGTGCCCGCCGATGCAAAGCCTCAGTACTGGATCGTTCTCACCACATGCCCAAGCAAGGGCAGCGCAAACAAATTAGCAGCCCTCCTCTTAAAGGCCAGACTATGCGCCTGTGTGCAGATTTCTTCTAAAATCCGTTCTCATTACTGGTGGAAGGGACGCTTGGAGAAGGCCCAAGAATATCAATTATGGATCAAAACTCGCGCAGATTTGTGGCCAAAGTTGCAAAAAACAATATCTCAACATCATCCCTTTGATGTCCCAGAGATTATCGGTATTCCTATGGGGGGTGGAAACGCCGCGTATTTAAATTGGATCGACCGTGAAACCTTGGCGAAGTCGCCCCTAAAAAAACGGAAGATTTAGAACCATGTCACAAATTATCCACGTTCCTCCGGGCAGTGAAAATCTTGGCTCCAGCGATGCGCTCTTGATCGATACGACCAAGAATAAGAAAGCGCTGCCGGTCGACGTTACCATCTTTCCAATTTCTAATTTTGTGGCCTTTCCGCACATGATTCTTCCTGTGGTCGTGCCGAAGGGTAAACTTCAGGACCTTCTTCATAAAAATACAGCGAATCCGGAATATGTAGGGTTCTTGGCTCGAAAGCGCGATCAAGGGGAAGATCCTTCGCCGAGCGATCTATACGAGATTGGGGTTTGCGCGCGAGTACTTCGCATTTTGCGCCTGCCCGAGGGCTCAACGAGCATGATCGTTCAAACGCTAAAACGTTTTAAGGTGAAATCTTTCACTGCGTCGGTACCGGTGATTCGCGCCAACATCGACTATATGGAAGAAAAGGCAGTGGAGTCGAAGGTCGTGGAGGCGCTGACGACCTCGGCCCAAACACTCCTTCAGGAAGTCATTCAGCTTTCGCCCACACTGTCCGATGAATTCTCTTTGGCCGCACTGAACATTGAGGGTCCTGCAAAGTTGTCCGACTTTATTGCAGCTCATTTGAAGCGCATTGATCTTGCCACTCGTCAGAGCCTTCTTGAAACGATGGATGTGGAAGAGCGATTGAAAAAGTGCGTTTCGCATCTCACGCAGGAATTAGAAATTCTTCGATTGGGTCAAAAAATTCAGGGCGAAATTCAAAATAAGATTTCGACTTCTCAGCGAGAATATTTCCTTCGCGAACAACTGCGCGCAATCCGAAAGGAACTTGGTGAGGAGAGAGATGATCTCAATTCGGAATTGAAACGCCTCAAAGAAAAGCTGGCAGAAGCGAAGCTGTCCGAAGAGGCGCAAACAAAAGCGGATGAAGAATTGCGCAGATTGGCGGCGATGCCCCCAGAGTCGAGTGAATATTCTATCACTCGGAATTATCTAGATTGGTTAGCGGGACTTCCGTGGGCGAAGACGACTCAAGATGACACTGACATTCGCCATGCAGAAAAGATTTTGGATCGGGACCATTTTGGATTGAAGGATGCGAAGACTCGTATTTTAGAATTCTTATCGGTCCGTCATTTGAGAAAAGATTTAGCGGGCAGCATCATTTGCTTCTCCGGCCCTCCGGGTGTGGGAAAAACATCGCTAGGAAAAAGTATTGCGGAAGCGCTCGATCGAAAATTTTATCGACTGAGTTTGGGGGGGATGCGCGACGAGGCGGAAATTAAGGGACACCGCCGAACGTACGTGGGGGCTATGCCGGGCCGACTCATTCAAGCGCTCAAACGAGCTCAGGTAAAGAATCCGGTCATTCTGCTCGATGAAATCGACAAAATTGGAAGCGATTGGCGAGGGGATCCTGCAAGCGCACTTCTTGAGGTTCTGGATCCCGAGCAGAATAAAAATTTTTTAGACTACTATCTCGATTTGCCCTTCGACCTCTCGCAGGTTCTGTTTATTTGTACGGCAAATAATATCGACAATGTTCCGAGCGCGCTTCGAGATCGTCTCGAGATTATCGAAATGACGGGCTATATCGAGAGCGAGAAGGTGGCTATTGCCTCTAGGTATCTCTTTCCAAAGCAGTTGAAGGAATCGGGTTTGTTGCCGAAACACTTGAGACTTTCACCGGCCACTTATGCAGAAATCGTTCGCTTTTACACCCGCGAAGCTGGTGTTCGCAACTTGGAGCGCGAAATCGAGAAGATCTGTCGTAAAGTCGCAGCGATCGTGGCGAGAGGTGCGCTCAAGCAGACTATTGTAGTTTCACCGAAAAACCTCTCCCAGTTTCTGGGTGTGCACAAATACACGCAGGAAGCATTGATTCCGAGAAGACCCGGAGTCGTGATGGGCTTGGCGTGGACCATGTACGGCGGAGAGGTGCTCTTTATTGAAGCAACGAAAATGCCGGGGTCGAAAAATCTTCAGCTCACGGGGAAATTGGGTGAAACCATGACCGAGAGTGCCCGAATTTCTCTCTCGTACCTGCGATCTGCCGCGAAACGATTTCAGTTGGACCTTTCCCAATTTGATAAAACGGATATTCACATCCACTTTCCGGCCGGAGCGATTAGAAAAGACGGACCTTCCGCAGGGATTGCAATCACGACTGCGTTGATATCTCTCTTTAGAAATGAACCTATTCGACGTGGAGTCGCAATGACCGGAGAAATTTCTTTAAAGGGAAGTGTCTTGGCCATCGGCGGATTGAAGCAAAAGTTGATCGCAGCAAAGCAGGCGAAATGTTCGGAAGTGATAATTCCATACGATAACAAAAAGGATCTCCATGAGATTCCCAAAGAAGTGAAAGCGGGTCTGAAGGTGCATTTTGCAAAGACCTATGACGACGTCTTTGGATGGGTATTTGGGGGGAAATGAGATGATTAAGAGAGCTTTGATTTCAGTCTCCGACAAGACGGGATTGGTGGAACTTGGAAAGGCATTGAAACACTTTCAAGTGGAGATTATCTCTACGGGGGGCACGGCCAAAATTCTAAACGATGCGAATATTCCGACCATCTCCGTTTCGGATTACACGGGATTTCCTGAGATGATGGATGGGCGCTTAAAGACGCTGCATCCCAGAATCCACGGCGCGCTCCTGGGACGTCGAGAGGATCCAAAAGACGTCGAAGAAGCGCAGCAATATGGGATTCGATGGATCGATTTAGTGGTCGTGAATCTCTACCCCTTTCAGAAGGTTGCACAGGCGACAAAGAAACATGATTTAAAAGATCTCATTGAGAATATCGATGTGGGCGGAGTGACGATGATTCGCGCGGCTGCGAAAAATCATGAACATGTGACCGTGGTGGTAGATCCCAAGGATTATCCAACGGTGATTCAACGTCTCAAGGAAAATAAGGACGAACCCTTCGATGCCAGCTTTCGCTATCGAATGGCCCTTCGAGGATTTCGCCATACAGCGATTTATGATTCTGCGATTTCCGAAACGTTGAGCGCGTATGAATGGGACGGGAAGGATCTCGCGCGGAGAGAATTTCCGCTCTATCATTCTACACATGGCAAACTAGCTCAGGAACTTCGGTATGGAGAGAATCCTCATCAAAAAGCCGCCCTCTATCGGTTTCAAGTACCTGTCGAAAAGCCCGCGTTGAGTGAAAGCCTTCAAGGTAAGGCGCTTTCGTTCAATAATTTTTTGGATTCCGATGCAGCTTGGCGATGTCTCATTGAATTGCCTGCGAAATCTACTGTGATTGTGAAGCACAACAATCCTTGTGGCGTTGGAATTGGAACTACGGAAGTGGAATCCTATCGGCGAGCCTTTGAAGCAGATCCTGAGAGTGCCTTTGGCGGAATTGTCGCAATTTCCGGCACAGTGGATGCGGAATTAGCGCATTTGATGTCGGAACATTTTTTCGAAATTATTTGTGCAACTCATTTTAGCGTGGAAGCGCGAGAGATTTTGCAGGCGAAGAAAAATTTAAGACTCATCTTGATTCCTGATCCGCAGACGAAAGGGCATGAATATCGCCCGGCCTTTGAAGGAAAGCGAATCTTCGGTGGGTATCTGATTCAAGAATCGGATGTGCTTCCTGGATTCAATGATGGAATTCTCGGGCCTGATGCAACCGTCGTTACGAAACGGCAACCGACTGCCAATGAGCTCTCCGCCATGCGCTTTGCGTGGGTTGTGGCAAAGAATTCGAAGAGCAACGCGGTCGTAATTGCCAGCGAAAATCAAACATTGGGAATTGGGTGTGGTCAGGTGAATCGAAAATTTGCTTCGGAGTCGGCGTCACTTCGAGCAAAGAAGTTTCAAAATGCCCCAACCAAGGTTTGTGCCTCTGATGGATTTTTTCCGTTTCCCGATAGTTTGGAATATTTGCTCAATTCGGGGGTCACGGCGATCGTTCAGCCCGGGGGAAGCATTCGCGATCAGCAGGTTATTGATGCCTGCAATGAGCACAACGTCGCAATGATTTGCACTAAAACTAGACACTTCATGCATTGAGGGAAACCGATGGCGAAGGCTGTACTCAATGAGAAAAAAATTTTGGTTCTCGGTGCCGGTGGACGAGAACATGCGCTTGTTTGG
>DDSI01000080.1 GCA_002343335.1 Bacteriovoracaceae bacterium UBA2394 | reverse complement strand
ATACTTGCCCACCGCCAGAACTTTAGACACCATACATATGTATGGTAACTAGAAAATCGCCATTTAAACCCGTAAAAGCCTCTTCTAAAGAAGATAGTGGCAACCTTTCTGAAGTGGGACTGACCGACCAACAGCGGAAAGTTTACCTCTACTTGAAGGAGAGATTTTACGGCTCCGGTTCCATGCCAACCCTCCGGGAACTTTGTCGAGTGATGGGATGGAGCGCGGTTGGATCAGCTCAGACCGTGATTGAAGCTTTGCTTCAAAAAGGGTTTTTAGAGCGAGACAAACTCAAAGCCCGTGGTTTGAAACTCGCTGAGTCGATCGACTTTCGCTCTGTCCCCATTCTCGGAGCCGCACCTGCTGGAACGGCGATGGAATCTATAGAATCTCATCAAGGCGATGCGATCGTGCCCTCATTTATCCGCGGTCCTGTCTTTGCGGTCCGCGTGCAAGGGGATTCGATGGTGAATGTGGGAATTGAAGATGGAGATCTAGCCATTGTGCGGCAGACTCCAGACGCGCAGACAGATGAAATCGTGGTTGCGATGATCTCTGGCGAAGTCACCATCAAAAGATTTGTTCAAAAGAGCAAAGCCAATATTTGGTTGTATCCTGAAAATCCGAAGTACAAGCCGCGTCGAATCGAAGATGTGAGCTTTCGTATCCTTGGAAAAGTGATCGGCTTGCATAGATATTGGGAAGCGTAAGCTTCTAGGCGTCTTTCAAATGCGCGTCTGCGGCGTTGCTCGTGCCTTGTTCATCGCATTTGATGGAAGTTTTAACGAATTAAAATTTGGCCGACTTAATGGCTTCGATGACGGTTTTCGTCGCCGCGGTCCGCTGCTGATCGGCTCTATAGACGAGACAAATTCTGTCTGAATAAGACGGCCAATTTGTCCCATAACGTTTGAGGGTTTTACTATGGTGAAGATTCGCGACCCGACCAGGGAGTACGCCTATTCCACAGCCTTTGGAAGTAAGATGAGCAATCACTTCGAGATTTTTGGAATAGAGAAAACGATTAAATATTTTCGCACGGTGATTTCCGATGCGACGCAAAAGATCCTGGGTTTGATTTAAATCGGCATCGCAAATGAGCACATCTTCGCAGGCATTATCTGCAGCCCAAAAACTCACTTCATCTTTGGTCAGTTCATGAATGACGAGATCGGGATGTCTCGTGGGATTCACCACAATTCCAAAATCTACTTTGAACGAGATGACCTCTTCTAAAATTTCTCGAGAAAGTCCGTGAGCAAAGTGAATTTCGAGCGACGGATGGGAATGAAGAAGCTTTGGAAGAAATGCAGGAGTCATATGACTGGCCACGGACGGATGACATCCTAGCGTATATCGTCCTTCAATTTTTTGCTGAGAGGAAGTGAGGGCTCTTCCGAGTTGATCGAGATCTTCTAAGATTTTTCGTCCACGCGCTGCCAACAACCTTCCTGTCGAGCTGAGTTGCACTCCCGTCTTTTGCCGAATGAGGAGTTGCGATTTCGTTGCAGTTTCCAAGCGCTTCAATGCCATGCTGAGCGCGGGTTGTCCCACGCCCAGTCTTTCGGCCGCACGAGAGACGTTCAAGGTTTCAGACACTGCCAAGAAGTATTTCAAATCGAGAGGATTCATAAGGATGACATCAATATCATTGATAACAGACATATCAAGGAATCAATTTCGTTTTTGAGGTTGCGGCGATAGTTTTGATTCCAGGAGGAAAATGATTATGTGGAACTTAGGAAAGGTAATTTTAACGGGGATGACAGTGATGGCAATCAGTACGGGAGTTAGGGCGGAAGATCCAGCGGATGTGGATGCTATGCGTTGTTCCATTCCAGCGGGCGGCATCACAGTTGGCATTTTGCGAGGGATCGAAGTGGTAGGACATATTTCTCACAAATTCACAACCGCGAGACTGACATGTCCGATTTCGGGTCTTCATCGGTTGAAGAATAGAATTCCCTTGGTTTGTGCGGGAGTGTGGGAAGCCGATCGAGATCCTCAAACGGGTCGCTGGATTGATACGATTGCAGCGATTCGACTGGTTCCAACCGAGGACGAGGGTTGGTCCGTGCATTTCAGAACGACAAAAATGCATGGCGCAAAGCTCATGGCCGCAGCTTGCGAAGTTTTGGTAGATTTGAAGCCCGAGAATTAAAATGAAAGGAATCTTATGAATACGAATCAAGAAGCGATCGAGGATTATTGTGTGAGTCATTCCACGGCTCCCTCATCCCTTTGTGAGGGGCTGTATGAGGAAACCACTAAGAATGTTCCGCGCTCTCAGATGTTGATTGGACCGATGGCGGGGAGCGTGCTCGGGTTGCTGATTGATTCGGTGAGGGCGAAGCGCGTGTTAGAAATTGGGACGTACACCGGCTACTCCGCGCTTGCGATGGCCGAGAGGTTACCTTCAGACGGGGAGGTCGTAACCCTCGACATCAACGAGGAGACGGTCGCGGTGGGGAAGAAATATTGGGCACAGTCGCCCCATGGGAAGAAAATTAAATTTCAAGTGGGGCCTGCACTTGAAACGATGAAATCGTTAAAGGGACCGTTCGATTTCATTTTGATCGATGCCGACAAATCCAATTACATCCACTACTTCAAAGGGGCCCTGGNNGATTGTCATGGACAACACTCTTTGGAGCGGCAGAGTGCTAGGCGATAAAAAGGACATGGATACCGATACGAAAGCCCTTCGAGAGTTGGCGGATTCCATCGCGGCAAACTCCACTTTGAATAAGACGCTTCTACCTATCCGAGACGGTCTTTTGGTGGTTCGTCGGCGTTCAATCTAAGTCACGTGGTGAATTCTAAGAATTCGGAAATACTCTTTAAATAAGTCGCTACTATGGGTGACGGAGCAAGGATTTTTTCAGATTAATTCTAGGGATTTCAGCTAGTTATGTGATTTATATAGAGCGGCCGAGTTAGCGAAGCCTGTATTCTAAGTATAAGAAAATCGTTTGGNNTGTTGTGCACCGAATCATTCTAGCTTACAACGGCCCCCACGATGACCTGGATAGCCACCAAAACTTTCTACGAAACGACCGACTTCCGAGAAGTCCTCAGATGTTGGATCGAGACTCAAAAGTCTCTAAAGCATTTTTCATTCCGAAAAATTTCTAAGCAGGCAGGGTTTACATCGCCTAATTATTTTCAGCTCGTCATGAGTGGAAAGCGAAACCTGGGTTTTGAAGGTTTTACGAAGCTCACCAAGTTGATGGGAATCACTGGCTTGGAGAGAGATTATTTTCGAGAGTTGGTCGAGTTTTCCAACGCTAAGACACACGATGGAAAGAAGCAACGCTTCGAAAAGCTCTTAAAGATTCGAAATCGCGCGCAAATGCTTCACTCCTTTCGCCTTCCGATTCTGAACTATGAGTATCTCTCCACCTGGGCTTATGTCGCTGTGCGCGAATTCGTTGCCGCCAATCCTAATATTAGTTCCTCAGAGCGAATTGCAAAACTACTGGAATTTCAAATTAAAACATCCGAAGTCGAGCGAGCGATTGATTTTTTGATCGCGAATCACCTGATTGAAAAAACTTCCACAGGATTTCGAACTTTAAAGATGAATCTGGTTTCGACTGACGAAATCAATTCTCTATCGGTTCGATCTTTTCATCAGCAAGTGCTGAATCTCGCCGGTCAAGCTGTGCGAGAAATGCCGCTCGAAGAGCGTGAATTCGGGGCTCTCACATTGTCCCTCACAGAAAGGGAATTTTCGGACCTTAAGCGACGTATGAAAGCTTTTCGAACAGAAATTCATAGTGCCTTTGCGACTCCGAAATTAGGAGCGCGAGTCGTTCAAATCAGTTTGCTGGCCTTTCCCCTTAGCAAAGCCAGCTCCAATGGAAATTCAAATAGTAAATTAACTTAGGAATCAAAAATATGAAAACCATCACGAATCTATACTTAACCTTCGCCACACTCATCGCCCTCATCGTCATGGGATGTGCACAACCTGAAGACACCATCTCTGCCAAGGGCAAAATCGAACGTCCTGCCGGTGGAACCGAAATTGGAAATGGGGCTGGCGGCCAGACGCTAGCGTACAACAATATCAATCTAGGAATTAGTCTTCGCTATTCCCAAGATTGGTCGATAGAGCAGTCCAACGAAGGTTCTGGAGTTGTGCGTGTGACTTTCAAGAACAAGTCCACAAGTGAAAGCGTCACTCTTCGCATGCAAAAGAATCCTGCAAAGAGCGGCGCAGATTATCTCGGGCATTTGAATAAGCGAGATCAAAAAGTTTATACTCCGATCACGCTCGGAGCTTTAAACGGACTCATCTTGAGTGAACAACCCGCAAAGGTCGTTTTGGCCAACGATGCCGTTGTGATTTATGCGGACAGCGCGCTCCTCAATTCTATCAAAGCCTTACTGGCTCAGATTAACTACACAGACCCTGAATGCGCTCGCTATGCGAAAGGCGAATGGATTCGATATAAGCGCTCTCTCGTTCAGAAGAACATTAACGATTTTATTACCGTCATTGTGAATGATGTCGACCTCGCCAAAAACGAAGTGACTTTACGCGTAGAAACCTCTGGTTCAGTGGAGCAAAAGACCTTGGCGTGCCGAGGTGCGGATGACTGGCTTAAATCTGCAGGATTTCAGCAGGCTCAAGATTTCAAATATGAGCGAGTTGACATTCAAATTGACGTCAATGTGGTTGTACGAGTTCGCAATGCTGACAAAAAGATAATCGAAGAGCCCACAAAGACAGTTGTCATCAAGGAAGAGCTCAAATCCAATGGAGCAAATCACCATCTTCGTAATCTAAAGGGACAGAATGAAATCATTCGAACCTATTTTGCTGATTATGCGCCCGTAACGGGCATCGTTCTTCAGCAAGTGATGGATCGTCAGGGCGATGTTGTCGAAGAATGGAAAATCTTCGATTACGGACGTGCGAATCAAGTTCGACAAGACGTTCGAAGTGATGCTGTCGTTTTCCGATTAGACCGAGCGGACGAAGTCGTCTTGGAGAGTGTACAAGTTGTGCCAGCCGCCGAAAAATTGCAGATGGCCAATCGTTTTATGAAAGAGTCGAAACCCCATTTGGCCTGGGAAGTTTACAACATGCTTCTCGCTGATCAGCGCCAGATGAATGACCTTGGAGTAGCTGGATTATCCTCGGCTTATTTCGGAAGAGCATTCTCTGCCTTGATTCGATTCACCGAAGGTGCGGAATACCAAGATCTGTTGCAAAGAATGGGTTTTGATCCTTACTTCGGATCCACCAAATTTTTCGGACCGATCGGATTTTTAAGTGTTTATTCCTCGGTCGACACCAAGAGATTCTGTGAAGATCAAAAGGAAAATGGTCCTACAGATAAAGCTCGAAAGCATCTCCTCCCGTTTGGGGGCTCGGAGTGCAATGAAGGTGAGCGCACCGCAATGGAAATTCTCGAGAGAACTCCTCTCTATTCTTTCCTCTATCAGGGCCGATTGGAGCCTTTGATTCGTGATTTCGCCGCTATTCAATCTGACATCGAAATGGCGCTAAAAGATCCTAATTTTGAATATGACGTACCAGCAGGCCTTCACCATGGCACTCGGTCCTATACTTTCTATTCTCTCGAAGCGAAGGCGCTGTTAGCATCGATTCATACGACCAAAGCGGTGTCGGAATATGCTTTGGCTTACGACACGATCAATTGGCCAGTGGGAGATTTGTTTCTCAGACAAACGGCCGAAGAGAAAAATATCGACAATCGAAAGAACGAACGTTTATTTCGGGTCTTTGCGAAGGAATTCAATCGCGCGTTTCTCCATTTGAAGCCCGGTCAGATGGCTCGGCTTGAGCGAGCTAAATCCGAAATGGAAAGGACTTTATCGCTTACTGCTGAAGTCTTAACGATGTCTCAGGACTTAAATTTGAAGTCAAATTACATTCGTCACGAAGCGGTGGATCGCTCTGTGAAAATTCTTCGAGAATACAACGAGGATTTCATGAAGAGCTTGCAGACCGGAGAGACAATCATTCGAAATTTGAAGAATCAACCTCGCATTAATTTTAAGCAGGGCTTGGAAAAACCCTTCGATTCGGAAAACAAAGAGCTTCCTCTGGCCGTGGTTGTAATTCAAGAACCTGTTTGGATTTGGGATGAAAAAACGCAGAACCAACGAGAAGAGATCGTTTGGAATTTCAAAGCCAATGCAGAGTTCTTTAAAAAGTGGGGCGAGACGTTCACGCCGGATGCGAACACGCCCAAGTGGGAAGGCAAATGGATGAAAGATCTGACTGCGAAAGACTTCGATCGATATCAGCGCCAATATGGTCCACTGGATCTTGCGAAAAAAGAGATCATTACGAAGAACAAAGAGTAAGCTTATGAATTTTGCGCTCCATAGATACATTACTCCGGTCTTGATTCTCCTCGCAGTGAATTTCGGACTTTGGATCGCAGGTACAGCTCCCGTCGAGGGAGCTGTACCTGCTTCTTCGATTGATCGATTCTTGAACGATTTCGATAAGCAGGGTTTCGCTCTTCAAGCGTTGGGAACGGATGATTTCAACTCCCTTTCAAAATCGGAGCAGATCAAATTGGAAGATATTCTAGTCACTCGAATTCGAAATAAATTTTCTTCGACGAAGTGGACGTTAAAGAGTGACTGGAAAAAAGAAGGGCGCGATTGGGTTGCCACATTTAATCACTCAGAAAACGGGGATCTTGGAATTCGAATCGTTTCTCATCCACGAGTAAATAAATTCGTGGATGTAAAAATCTCTGGCCATTCTCTGCTTGTGAATGTGGCTGGAACTCTTCAAAAGCAATTGCTCCGCCAGTCCGCCTCTCAGATTGTGAAAAAACTCTCCGAAGATACTGCGTCGTAATCCTTTGTAAATTATTGAATTCACTTGAGTTTCCCACTTCTATAGCATGCCCCACAGAGGGCAGAAAACGTGCTATAAATCCTCCGGGATTGAGACCGTGAAACGTTGGACTAAATTTCTATCGCCGCTGTTGTTCATCGCCTTTTCCTTTTTGACCGGATGTCAAAAGGAGGAGCCCTATTTGGATTCTCTGCCAGAGGATTCAAACTCTCACGAAGGAAAAGATGTTCGGGCGAATCCGCTCTTGCCTTGTTCGGCCAGCGTCGAGGCCATGCGCTACCAACAAATGAAGGTGGAGATTGGCCCTCAACTCGATCAAGCGATTCAACTTTGGACGGCCAGTTATAATCAGCTCCATTTGCAGCTCAGAGAGTATTATCAAGCTGAACAAGATCAAAATCATTCTCTGCAACAAAGCATTCGAAACGAGATTGATCAGAAAATTCCAGAGACATTGAAATATTTCCAAGACTTTAGAGTGAATTCATTGCTCAAACTTGAAAGGGATTTTTTTAAGGCCAATTTGCGGGGTGTCTCGCCCGAAGAAGTGATCAAAGACTTTCAAACCCGAAAGAAGTGGTTTCTTAAAATTTCCTTGTCTCAAATCTCAATGCTCGCCCACCTAAAAGAGGTTCTTCCGGATGATTCCGTTCATCATCCTGTAACTGCTTCTCTTATCGAATGGGGAGCAAATCTCCAGGATGAAGTGCAAGATTTGGAACTGGGAAGTTCCTACGACCTCATCCGAGTTATTATTTCGAGGACTTCGACTTTCGGCTCACTTCGGCCAGTATCTTCTGGTTCAGGTAGTTGATATCGGGATCAGTAGGATCGGCATTCAATGCAATTTGAATATTCATTTTGGCGGAATTTAGATCACCCATTGAAAAGGCACTTTGAGCCATCTTCAAGAATCTCATAGCGGAATTCACCGTAGCGCCCTTCTCTTTTTTTCTTACGGCCGTGATTTCATTTAAGTCCCGGCTTTCGGCGATCGGTGCATTTTCGATGCTCTTCTCGACGGAGCTGAGAAGTTCGCTCCCTCGTAGAGACTTGTCATAGTCTTCGCGTTTAGTCCGGCTCGTCAATGTCCGATAAGCCTCCACAATTTTTCCATATACTTTCTTAGAGGAAGCGAGAACCTCTGCATCGTTCATTCCAAAGAATCGATCTGGATGATAAAGATACGCTTCTCGATGAAACGCATCTCGAATGTCGTTGTCCGATGCGAGCGTCGATATTTTGAGAATTTGATAATACGAAAGCCCTTCCATGATTCTTCCCATGGCTTCGAGTTCTTCTTTCGAGGGTAACTTCGTATTCACTTACAAAACCTCTTTCACGTTAAGCCAGTTTCAGCGGCGTCGCATCTTTAATCATGGATGAGTAGATATAGACTTTTCCAGGAAGCTGATCTTGGGAAAAATAGGGCTCGATCCAAAATCCTTCTTCTCGAACTTCCGGAACGTTAGCTTGGCCAAAGACATTGCTACCATCCTTAAAGGTGAGTTGATAAAGCTGCGCCTTGGGGGCCGTTTGAAATTGCGTTGGCTTTTCCGTAAGAGCCTGAATGTAACGCGGAATGTTTGCAAAATCTTCAAGCGTCGCAACCCATTCGACTTGCGACCTTCGAATTCTCTTGGGTTCAGATTTTCCCTGCTCATCGATCAAGACAAATTCATCGGCAAGAGGATTGAAGTCTTGAATCAATCCCTCTTCATAGACAATGCCCCCTTTGCTCGGAAGGCACATCACAACTTTGGTTGTATTCTTCAACGTGTCGCTGGGCTTCAGTTTAACTTCTTGATGTTCTTTGGAACGAGAGGAGCTCGTGCGCAGCTTTTCTTGGTCCATCGTAGCAGAGAGTTTCACTTGAACGCTCTGTTCTTTACCTGTCTCACGATCCTTCGCGCTTACTTCCACAATGCCATCGGTGTTGATTGCAAAAAAGACTTCAATGCTCACATCACCGGCGGGAGCCTTTTTGAAGCCAGAAAAGTGAAATTCTCCTAGAGGAGCGGAGGAATCTTCTCGACGATTCTTTCCCTGAAAAATTCGAATATCCACAGCTTCTTGATCGTCTCGCGTCGTTGTAAATAGTCTCGAAGCCTGTGCGGGAATTGGCGTGTTAGATTCGATCAGGGTTTCGGTGTATCCACCAACGGTTGCGATCCCTAAGTCGAGCGGAGTCACGTCTAAAAGCAGTGCTTGTTTTTGAGAATTGGAACTCGTAAGCGTTTGCGCTTGAATGGAAGCGCCGATGGCGACAACTTCATCGGGATTCAAATCTCGAAGTGGGAGTTTGCCGAAGTAGGAACTCACGGCATCGTAGATCACTGACATTTTCGTCGGGCCGCCCACCAAGATGATCGCATCGAGGTCGGAAGCTTTCAATTGAGCCATGCGAAGGGCTTCATCGCATACCCCGAAGGTTCGTTGTATTAAGTCGCGAGTGGCACTTTCAAATTGCGTACGTGAAAGAGCAAATTGCAAATCCGCTGCCACGCCGTCCACTTGAACGATATTCGGAATGAAAATGTCGGTTTTCTCGGCATAGCTCAGTTTGCGTTTTGCTTTTTCGGCATGCGTTCGTAGCATAGGGAGAGCTTGCGGGATCTTTCGAAGATCGACGTTTCGCTCTTTCAGAAAATGCTCTGCTAATAGATCGATTATGCGGTCGTCGAAGTCGTCGCCGCCCAAAAAGGTATCGCCGGCGGTCGCGATCACTTCAAATACCTTGTCCTTCAATCGTAAAACCGAAAGATCAAAGGTTCCGCCTCCTAAGTCGTAAATGACGACGGTCTCTTTCAGCCCCTTACCAAAACCGTAGGCAAGCGCGGCCGCCGTGGGTTCATTGATAATTCGAATGGCATCGAGGCCGGCGATCCTACAAGCGTCTTTCGTCGCTTGTCTTTGATTATCATTAAAATGTGCGGGAACCGTCACAACGGCTTCCGTGACTTCGCCTCCTAACTGTTGGCTTGCGATGTCCTTCATGTGACGAAGAATGAAGGCGGAGACTTCTTGAGGAGAATAGGCTTGTCCATCGATTTCGATGGCAACATTTTGATCTGCACCCTCTACTAATTTGTAAGGTAGCAGAACTTCTGACTTTTTAACTTCTTCGGAGAAAATTTTTCGACCGATCAAGCGCTTAATGGAGTGAATAGTCCGCTTTGCGTTCGTGAACATTTGCGTGCGGGCATCATGCCCTACAAGAATTTTCTGATCTTTTCCAAATGAAACGACAGATGGCGTGAGGCGATTGCTCCGATCATCCGCTAATACTTGATGTTTTCCGTTTTTGAATGCTGCAACGGCAGAATTCGACGTCCCCAAATCGATCCCAACTGCAATCCCCATGCAATTAGTCTACCAAAAGTCGCAGCATGACAGCCGTGCGTAAACGTTAAGATAAAAATTCTGCAAGGAAGTTGCTGCAGAGCCGTGAGGAAATTGTTGACCAAGTTTGCCCAAGCGAGCCAATTTGATCTCGATCGTGAAGATGGAAGCAGCACAAACCATTAAGTTGACTCATTGGTTGAATCTGAAAGCCATGGAGTTTGAGAAGAAGCGGGAGTTTCGGGAAGCGGCGCATTATTTGAGCCTCTTTCTTCGTCGTTTGACGAAGACCGCGCGAACAGAAGAAGTGGACGTCGCTCAGTTGGCGGATGTCCACTACCGCTTAGGGATGGCTCATCGTGGACTTAAGGATACTTCCAAGTCGATGTATCACTTGAAATACTCGATTCGATTGAACTCCTCGGAGCCTCGTTATTATGAGGCTTATGGTCGAGCGTATTTAACGAGTGGCCACTGGCGGGTCGCAAAAACCCAGTTTGAGAAAGCGATTCAGCTCCAACCCAAAAATACGACCTATCTTCGTCAGTATGCCTGGGTGCTATTGATGATGGGTCGCAAAGAGGAAGCAAAAAAATATTCCGAAAGAGCGTTGGAATTGGCGCCCAAGTCACGGGAGGGAAAGTGGACGCTGGTTCGTGTATACATGGAGAGCAATCTATACGTACAGGCGTGGGCGCTTTTGAAAAAAATGCAGAAATCGACTCCTCATTCCATGCGCCTTTTTAATTTACTGCAGGAATGTGAAAGCCAGCTGGAAACCACTTTCGAAGGAATGGTTTTGAAGATTCTTCGCCGAGGAATGAAAGCGGATGGGGATCCTTTTAGCTTATTGGATCTTAAGTTAGCGGAAGAATTTTGGGTGGAGCATTGTCTAAAGATGGTTGACCGGCCTCTTACTGAGGTGTCCTCGCCCTACCGTTGGGCGGCGGCTGTATGTTGGTATGTCGCCCATAAGCGGCAAATTTTAGGGCTGGAATCCGAAGAGATTTTTGAAAGATTTGCAGTTCATTCCAGCGATGTTTGGCCCTGTTTGAAGAGACTTCAGGGGGAGGCTGCGGTAGAAGTTGCTTCATGAGCCTTTCCGTTGAATCGATTGAAAAAGCCGCGACAAGAATTGCGCCGCATACAAGACGCACACCCATTTTTCGCTCCGAACTTTTTGAAAAAAGAGTGGGCTCGAAGTTTCCGATTTATTTCAAAGCCGAGAATTTACAGTACACAGGATCATTTAAAGTTCGTGGCGCACTAAATAAATTTCAAACGCTCCTAGAAAATAATCCTGCGCACATAAAAAAAGTCGGAGTCATTGCCGCTTCTGCTGGAAACCATGCACAGGGGGTGGCCTTTCATGCTCAACGTTTAGGTATTCACGCCAAAATTGTAATGCCTGTGACGAGCCCGCTTGTGAAAATTAATTCTACGAAGCAATGG
>DDSI01000207.1 GCA_002343335.1 Bacteriovoracaceae bacterium UBA2394 | reverse complement strand
CACCAGTACGGATGAAGTAGCGACTGAAGATTCTTCTGAAGAAGAGGGCTAATAACCTTCTGACGTGAGGAAGAATGGAAGCGGAAGTTACGAGGGGGGACGCGCCAAGCGCCTCTGCGGCGGTAGCGAAGAAGAAAACGCCGCCTCAAAATATTGAAGCTGAAAAATCAGTGCTCGCGGGGATGCTGCTCGATGCTCAAGCCGTAGATCGCGTTCGAGAGTTTGTAGACAGCAAAGATTTCTACCTTCCCGCCCATCAAACTATTTTTTCTACCATTATTGAACTTTCTCGCCGTGGAACTCCTGCCGATCTCATTACAGTCTCGGACTTTCTTCGAGCGCAAGAGATGCTCGCGCAGATCGGAGGTACGGAATATTTAAGCACGCTCATCGATTCGATTTCGCACACGGCAAATATTACCGCTTACGCCAAGATGGTGAGAGAGAAGGCGGTTTATCGCCACATCATTCAAGCCGGCACGTCGATGATCGAAGATGCAATGGGCGGGGGCACGGGCGACCTCAATGTGATGTTGGATAAGGTTGAGAAATCCGTTTTTGAAATTGCTCAAAAGAACTTGGGCGAGGCGGTCGTGCCCATTCGAGACATCGTGCGAGATGCTTTTAAGAGTATTCAGGAGCGCTTTGAGAGAAAATCTCAAATCACAGGCACGCCCACTGGATTTTATGGATTCGATCGTTTGACTGCGGGACTTCAAAAGTCGGATCTCATTATTTTAGCGGCTCGTCCTTCGATGGGGAAAACTGCATTGGCATTGAATATGGCGGTGCACATGGCGATTCGAGAAAATGTACCCACGGCGGTCTTTTCACTTGAAATGTCTAAAGAGCAACTGGTCCAGCGTATGCTTTGTATGGAATCCCGAGTAGATGGGCAGCGATTGAAAGCGGGAATGCTGAAAGACGAAGATTGGCCGAGGCTCACGCATGCGGCGAGTCTTCTATCGGAGGCTCCTCTCTTCATCGATGATACTCCTGGCTTAAGTAATTTCGAAATGCGCGCGAAGTGCCGGCGATTGTCGAAGCAGCATGGTCTTGGGTGTGTGATCGTAGATTATTTGCAGCTTATGCGGGTGAAAGGGCGTATTGAATCGCGTGAGCGGGAAATTGCAGAAATTTCGATGGGTCTTAAGGCTTTGGCGAAGGAGCTGAGCATCCCGGTTATTGCTCTTTCTCAGCTCAATCGCTCTTTGGAAACTCGTACGGATAAGCGACCTGTGATGTCAGATCTTCGCGAGTCGGGTTCCATTGAACAAGATGCCGATATCATCACGTTCCTCTATCGCGATGACGTGTATCATCCGGATACGGATACTCCGGGAGTGGCAGAAATCATCGTGGCAAAACATCGAAATGGCCCAACGGGTTTAGTGAAACTTGCGTTCTTGAATGAATACACTCGATTTGAGAATCTGGCAGACGAAGAGGCGACTTGATCTATGCTGTTTTGGCTTTTAGCAATTTTTGCTTATTTTTTGGGTGCCGTGCCCTTCGGGCTTTTACTGGGACGAATGTTTGCAGATGTCGACGTGCGTGAGTTGGGATCGGGCAATATCGGGGCCACAAATGTAAACCGAGTGCTTGGTAAAAAATTGGGCGCGGCGACGTTGCTGTGCGATGTTCTAAAGGGCACCGTTTCTGTCGCGTTGGCCAAAGTGCTTTTGCCTGATCAGCCCATCGAAGCTGCCTGGATCGGATTTGCTGCATTTCTCGGTCATTGCTTTCCAATTTACTTGCGCTTCAATGGGGGTAAGGGCGTTGCCACCATGTTTGGGATTTTATTACCGGTCTCTTGGATTGCGGCTCTCGTGAGCTTGGCGGTTTGGATCGCGGTCGTAAAGATCACTCGAGTTTCCGCACTTGGGGCGGTCTCCGCTGCGATGATTATTCCTGTTTGCATAGCTTATTTTGAGCAGTCATTGGCGATTGCTGGGATTTTTGCGATGGTGATGATCATCGTGCTGGTTCGTCATCGCGAAAATTTGAAACGCATTCGCGAAGGTAATGAATTGAAGGTTTAGAATTTTAGGCCGGTCTCAGAAAGTTTTTTCGAAGTAGTTCCTTAATGATGTAATTGGTGGTCTTACGATCTAGAGGGCTAAGCGCCCACACTGCACCGACTTTTTTTTGCTTCCAGATCAGTTGAAATATCTTCAATTGATCGGGCTCTAAGCTCGACCAATCGGAATCGATATTTACGTCAAACATGTCCTCCGCAACGGGTTCCTTTGTGAAAGCTCTCATTTCATCCAAGCGGCGAAGGCCGTCCAAAAGGGCGACCTCCAATGGAAGGTTTAGAGGTTTAGAGACATTGAAATTGAGATGAGGGAAAAGAGCAAAAAAGCCGCCTTCCAGTTTTAGGCTTTCAAGAAATGCATCAAAGCCAAAGATTGTCCCGTACTCGGCATGAATCAAAATTCCATTTTCGATATACAGCGAGGTGAAGATCTTCTTTTTGTCTTTAGGAGCACCTTTCGGAGCAAATAGAATCTTATGCTTGGAAACGACCAAGTGTCCGGTTTTTCGTGTCGTTGCAAAAAGTTGTAGAAGATCGGGGAGTGATATCTCGCTAAGTTTGCCCCCGATCAATCGCCCGCCAGTCTGTTCTTGAACTTCCGAGATTTCTGAAATTCGATTCTCCGCTTGTTTCACCTGAATGTCGGAGAGTTCAAGGAGAGCCTCTTCGATCTTTCTTTTGCCGCGAGTTTCCTTTGACGACTCCGATGGTTCCTCGCGAATCCCATCGCTGTGCTCGTCGAACTCCAATAGAAACGAGCCCATTTGAATTCGATCGCCCGCCTTCAAAAATACCGGGCTTTCGATGAGGACACCGTTCACGTAGGTTCCGTTTAACGATTGTAGGTCTTCCAGGGTGATTCGTTTGGCATGGCTGTCCCACGTGATTTGAGCATGTCGTCGGGATATTCGCTTTTCAGGAAGGCAGATGTCGGCCGAAGGTTCGCGGCCGAACACTTGAGGAACGTCCTTTGTAAGTTGTACGATGCTTCCAGCAGACTCGCCTGTGAGTATTCTGAGTGCTGGAGTCTTTGGCATCAAACTATCCTTCAATTTGAACTTCAAAAAGCGTTTGTCCGACTTGAACAAGATCTCCGGAGTTCAGCTCCTGCTGGGTGACCTTTTTCCCATTCACGTAAGTGCCGTTGGTACTTGCGAGATCTTTTACGAAAACTTGGCGAGCGCCAATGATTTCGATTTGCGCATGCTTTCGAGAGCAATCGAGGTCGTTCAGTCGAATGTCCACATCTTTGCGTCCAATGGTAGAAACCGGTTTCGTGCATTCAAATTCAAATTGGCCATCGGGACTCTTTTTTATTTTCAGCCTAACTTTTACTTTGGGTATGGCTCCCATCGCAGCGCCTTTGCTGCCATCCCCTGCGGCCGGATCATCCCATTTTGAAAATGTATTCATTTCATCCTTGATCAGAGAATCGATTCGCTGAATCCCCGTCTCTCGGTAAACTGCATTTTCGGGAGGTAAACTTTCCGTCGCAGATGCCGTTTGTTCTGTTTGAGGGAGTCCAAATTCCATTTCCAAGTCTTCCGTCGTCTTTTTGGATCGACCTGAATGAGAGGGTTCCGGCGCAGCCTCGGGAACGATGACTGTGGATTTCGACTTGGATTTCTCCTTAAATTCCACATCTGAAAGAATATCGTTCATATCGATTTCATCGACTTCACCCGAGTCATCGATGAAGCTTATCGAAGAATCATCTTCAACGGGCTCTTCATTTTTTTTCGTATTCTTAGCGCTAGCCATGGGATCGGAGGCATTCACCGTTTTTGTCTTTGTTTGATTTGACTTGGCCACTTGCTCCAAGATCGCCACGGTGATTCGGGAGAGCCCGACAATAATTTCATCTAGATTTTCTAGCTGAGTTTTCTGTTCGATCTTTGCGCCAGCTAAAAATGTGCCATTTGTGGAGCCCAAGTCTTCGAGATAGACTTTGTCGTCCTCAATACTAATACGACAATGCTCCGAGGATATTTTCTTGTCGGTAAGCAAGAACTCGCCGCGGCGCCTGCCAATGGTGACACCACCTTGAACGAATTCAATGGTTGCGTCTTTATCATCGCCGTCTTTTACGGTGAGCGAGACTTTTATCGCCATCGTTTACTCCAGTGCACCTTCAAACGATATCAGTAACTTAGAATTTCCTAGAAGGATTTCATCGCCAGAGGCGAGTTTCTCAGATTGGATCTTTCTTCCTTTGATATAAGTACCGTTCGTCGATCCCATATCGCGTAAAAAAATGGCGTTCCGTCCGAAAACTTCGATCAAAGCATGGGCGCGCGACACATCGGCGTCGAGAAGAACGACATCTGCATCATTTCGTCCGATGGTGATATGAGATTTCTTAAATTTAAATGTCTTTCCGGAATTGGGGCCGTCCAGAATTTTCAAATAGACGGCAATTTGTTGAAGCGTTTGAGTCGTTGTAATGGAATCTGCGCCGGCCACCGTGCGGCCGGTCTTTTCCGCGCCGCTTCGTTTCCCCGTCGAGATTTCATCCTGAGGGCCGTTATATTCTCGGGTGTCAGCATAAAAACAAAGAGTGGTATTTCCGATTTCGACGACATCCTGATCGCTCAACGCAGTGCGACTAATAGGCTGACGATTGACGAAAGTTCCATTGGTCGACTGAAGATCGACCAAAAAAATTTGATTTCCTTCGGCCCGGATCTCCGCATGCAGAGAGGAGACTTTTGCGTCATCCAAAATGATATCGGCCTGTCGTCGACCAATGGTCATCACGGGTTTCGTCAGAGGAACCATCGTCTGTTTTTGAGACCGAACGATAAGCATTCCAGCATGTGAATGATGGAGCTTTGGCATTATTCATTGTACAATCGAGCCAATCTGAAGAAAAGGTTACCGGTTTCGAGTCTATAAGAATGTCTTCAAATTACAAAATGATGTGGCGTCGTTTTATTCGCATTGCGTCGATTGTTTCCGCTATCGTCATCGCAGTGTTTCTCAATGTGGCCTTTGTGGTGCTTCTATTTCTGAATAAGGGCCTGCCTTCCATCGACTCCTTGAAGAACTACGAACCCAAGGAGGTCAGTCAGGTATTTTCAGCGTCCGGGGAAGTAATCGGGGAGTTCTTTGAGGAAAAGCGCTTCGTAAATCGAGATGTTCCAGAATTCGTAAAGAATGCATTTATTGCCGCTGAGGATTCCAATTTTTACGTGCATCGAGGTGTGGACTTCTTAGGCGTCCTCAGGGCGGTGATGAAGAATGCTTTAGGAGGCCACAAGCAGGGAGCGAGTACGATTACTCAGCAAGTAGCGCGCGGCTTTTTGCTGACTCCAGAGCGAACGTACAAACGAAAAATTAAGGAAATGATTCTCTCTTGGCAGATTGAAAATTCGCTGACCAAAGAGGAAATTTTGCATCTTTACCTCAATCATATCTATTTGGGCGCAAGCTCCTCTGGACCAGGGGCCTATGGGGTCGATGCGGCTGCTCGAGTGCATTTTGGAAAGCCACTTCGAGAGATCACCATTGCAGAGGCGGCGATCTTGGCGGGATTGCCCAAAGCGCCTAATAGGTATTCTCCGGCTAAGAATCCGGAACGTGCCAAGCGAAGGCAGCTCTACGTACTGAAGCAGATGTTGAAGGGTGGTTACATCACGAGTGAAGAATATGAAGCCGCGGTAAAGGAAGAAGTCTTGATAGAGCGCCCGGTGGATTTGAATAAAACGGTAGCGCCT
The DNA here is from genome assembly GCA_002343335.1 of Bacteriovoracaceae bacterium UBA2394. GTDB lineage: Bacteria > Bdellovibrionota > UBA2394 > UBA2394 > UBA2394 > UBA2394. The sequence continues at coordinate 472 of DDSI01000207.1, read as the reverse complement.
TACTTCGTCGAGACGGTTCGACAATATGTCATGAATAAATATGGCTCTGATAATGTCCTTCATAATGGCATGAAAATTTATACGACGCTCGATGCCGATATGAATCGATATGGTCAAAACGCGCTCCGTAGAGGGCTCAGCGAATTGGAGAAGCGTCAGGGATTTTCGGGGCCGATCAAAAAATTGAAGCCTGAAGAAGTCGCCGATTATTTTAAGATTCGAAGCTCGGAAGACAAAGACGATGATGTGGGTGGCTTAGAACTAGAAGTTTCTGCAAGCGAAGCGAAGAATTCTGGAGCCATACGCATGCGGCCCCCGAGGCGTCTCGAAGTGGGGGATGTTTTAGAAGGTGTTGTAAAATCGGTCAGCGACGAAAAGAAGGAAGCGTTGGTTGAATACGAACCTAATTTTTTTGCGCGACTGAAATTAGAAGACATGCTTTGGGCTCACGATCGTGTGGATCCTGACGATG
>DDSI01000187.1 GCA_002343335.1 Bacteriovoracaceae bacterium UBA2394 | reverse complement strand
AGGATCGGGTGACGGAGCAGGAGGGGTCGTCAATAAATTCGCTTTTTCTTCTGCTGGCTTTTCACCCTCGGCCGCGGGCGTCGCTGCTTCATCTGTTTTCTCCTTATCGTCTTTCTTTTCGTCTTCTTTCTTTTTGTCCTTACCGCCCAATTGATTGGTAACGGCCTTGAGCCCTAAAATTCCAAACACGGCCGCTGCGGCCNNGTGCAAAGCCCGACCCGCCTGAAGGAAGCGAAGCCTTTCCAAAAGGATTCTTCTCTGCTTCCTTTTGAGTCTCATTTTGATCATTTGTGAAAGCTCTTTGTCGGGCTCTTTGGCTATCTAGATTGGAATTTACAAAGTCTCTAGCACCGGCACTCTGAGCACTGATCTGGTTTCGTACTTGGGAGATTCGATCTTGAATCTCTTGTTCTTTGGTCGATTGAAGATCATTTGCGGAATTGCCTTTCTGAGTGTGGTTGTTAGCAGAACCGCAGGCTGAAAGAAAAAGTGCGAGCGCGCCAAGTGTCGTCCATCTCAAAATCGAGCTTGGAATGGAATGAGACCCCGCTGCAAGGAATGCGGAATCTAAATTTCGATCGGATTGACTTAAGCGTGGCACTTTTACCCCTTAAAACTCTTCACGTTCTTCTAACGACTTCAGCAAATCGAAAAAAATGTCAGTGACCGTTCGATGATTTTGCTCCGTCACCCAGATTCAAAGTGGAACCGGATTAGTGAGGCTTGAATCGGCAGGATTCATACCATCGATGCTCGTTCACTCAATTTTTTTGAGATTTCTATGTCGTTAGGAAATCTCTTATTACTCTTTCCCGGATTAACTTCTGCTTTTCGCCCTCTCGGCTCCCTATAGCCGTGAAGACCAGACGAATTAATCCTTGGTCCTTTAATGCAATAAGGATGCCAAGTGCATAGGCCTGTTAAACAATGTTTAAGGCATTTCTAGGCAGTAGCTTAATTAAAGGGGACAGGGCATTTTCCCAAAAATTGGGATCTGATGTCGCAGAGAAGTTTTGCTCCGTCACCAAAGGGAGTCGGTGACGGAGCAAAAGAAAGGGGGCTCAATCCTAGTTGGGCTGTCGGCCGCCGTTGTCTTTACGTTCTGTAAATTCCGCATCGATAATGTCGCCATCACTACCGGTCGAAGAATCACCTCCCGGCGACCCACCGGCTGCTCCGGCCCCGGAAGCGTCACCACCTGTCGCAGATCCAGCCGAGGCGTTCGTCTTATATAACTGCTCGGCGATCTTATGGTTGGCATTCGTCAAGTCCTGATGAGCACTTCGAATCCCATCCAAAACCTCCGCCTTAATGGCTTCTTTAGCCTTTTCGATACTCTTCGTCAGCGTATCCTTCGCCGTCGCTTCTAGTTTCGCGCCTTGGTCTTGCAGTAACTTCTCCGATTGGAAAATCAACTGATCCAATTGATTTCGCGCCACGACCAACTCGTGCTTCGCCTTATCCTCATCTTTATGAACCTCTGCATCTTTGACCATGCTTTCGATTTCATCTTTCGAAAGGCCGCTGGAGCTCTCAATTCGAATCTTTTGTTCCTTATTCGAGGCTTTGTCTTTTGCAGCGACATGTAAGATCCCGTTGGCATCTATATCAAACGTCACTTCCACTTGGGGTACGCCTCGAGGAGCGGAAGGAATTCCTTCTAAAAAGAATCGCCCGAGTGTTCGATTATCACGAGCCATTTCGCGCTCTCCTTGGAGGACGTGAATCTCTACGCTCGTCTGATTATCTGCTGCTGTCGAAAACACTTCCGACTTTCTGGTTGGAATCGTCGTATTTCGCTCGATCAATCGAGTTAAAACACCACCAAGCGTTTCAATACCAAGAGAAAGAGGGGTGACATCCAGTAACAAAACATCTTTCACATCACCCGTAAGGACACCGCCTTGAACGGCTGCTCCGATCGCAACGACTTCATCCGGATTTACCGATTTATTCGGTTCCTTACCAAAGAACTCGCGCACGACCTGTTGAATTCGGGGAATGCGAATACTCCCCCCCACCAAGACGACTTCATCAATCTTATCGGGAGTAAGCCCGGCATCGGCGAGCGCCTGCTTGCACGGTTTTAGAGTACGTTGAACCAAATCTTCGACGAGGGACTCAAACTTACTTCGAGTCAATTTCGTCGAGAGATGCTTCGGTCCTGACGCATCCGCTGTGATAAAGGGCAGATTGATGTCCGTTTCAAGCGTACTCGAAAGTTCAATCTTCGCTTTTTCTGAAGCTTCTCTTAGACGCTGAACNNTCCATAATGCGAATGTCGAAGTCATCGCCTCCAAGGTGAGTGTCCCCGTTCGTCGCCTTTACTTCGACGACGTTATCGCCCACTTCGAGAACGGAAATATCAAAGGTCCCGCCTCCTAAGTCAAAAACCGCAATCGTTTCATCCTTCTTCTTGTCCAAACCATAGGCAAGAGCGGCGGCTGTTGGTTCGTTGATGATTCGTTTCACGTTCAGACCGGCAACCGTTCCAGCGTCCTTCGTGGCTTGTCTTTGACTGTCGTTAAAATAGGCGGGCACCGTAATGACGGCTTCCGTCACAGGCTGGCCAAGATAATCCTCTGCGGCCTTCTTCAATTTCATGAGAATCTGTGCAGAAATTTCCTGAGGTGTGTAAGCCTTTCCTTGAATATCAAAGCGAGGATCGCCTCGTTCGCCTTTGACAACCTTATAGGGAACTCGTTTGAGTTCGTCCGTTGTCTCATCGAAGTTTCGCCCAATGAAACGCTTCGCAGAAAAAATCGTATTGATGGGATTCGTGACGGCTTGTCGTTTAGCCACTTGGCCCACGAGTTTAGAGCCGTCCTTCGCAAATCCGACGACCGAGGGAGTAGTTCGACCTCCTTCTTCGTTCGTGAGGACCTTAGACTGACC
>DDSI01000239.1 GCA_002343335.1 Bacteriovoracaceae bacterium UBA2394 | reverse complement strand
ACTCAGTGATATTCCTGAAGTGATTTCCGCAGCCATGGCAATGGCCGACCAATTAGGAACTGTGAAACCCGCCCCTGCTGCCGCTCAACCTACTGGAACCGCAAAAGACATTCGTTTGATCGATGTGGTCAAAGTGAACCATGAAAGTGTGAACTTTCGCTTAGCCTTCTGATGACTTAGCCTCGCTTGGCATACTTCATGCAAATGAATGGATGTGCGTCTGTTCATCCTCCCAATCCTATGGATGAGTTTATCTGGCATGAGTCCGTGTTTTCATGCCACGGAGCAAATCGCTACCTATCTTCCTTCGAATCGCCTCAGCGATAAGGGACTAGATCCTTCAAAACTGCAATTCACCGTCGATGAAAATCCAAATTCTCTCGAAATTCATATTTATTATGAGAATGCGCGCGTAGGTCGACTGCTCGTTTTTGCTCATTCTCCATACGGAGATCAATTCGCAAAGGTATCCGACGTTCAGCTTGGATCAGAAGTTCAACGAAAGGGCCTCGGTCAATTGCTTTATCTTTACGCCAACGACTATACGCTTCAAAAGTGGGGAAAAAGTTTAAGCTCCTCGTCCGTTTCTATGATGGGAAACAATTCAAAGGCGCTCTGGAAAAAATTAGTAGAAACAAATTTCGCGTGGGAACTCGATACCGGCGGATGGATCATGGATCCCAGGAATCGCCATTCTCCTCAAAGCCGAGATGCGCGAGATTTTATAAATACTCATCTCATTACGCCTGAGGAAGAACAGACGATTCTTGCCGGACCTAAAAATAAGGACGTTCCCCAAAGAATACTGGGTTACAATAATTAAGCTTTCGCCTTTATCTTCTTAAATTCTTCCGTCAGCGCAGGGATCACCTGAAACAAATCCCCCACGATGCCGTAGTCCGCTTTCTGGAAGATCGGTGCCTGGGGATCTTTATTGATGGCCACAATCACTTTCGACGTTCGCATTCCCGCCAAATGTTGGATCGCTCCGCTGATGCCCGAGGCAATGTACAGCGAAGGATTCACAGTTTTTCCAGTTTGCCCCACCTGCATGTCATGGGACGCCAATCCTTCATCCACTGCAGCACGAGATGCCCCTACGGCTGCTCCGATCACGTCGGCCGCATCATAGAGAATTTTGAAGTTTTCTTTGGTTTTCATGGAGCGACCACCGCTTAAAATAATATTCGCTTCCGTGAGATCGGGTCGATCGCTTGCCGCTTGCGTGCGTCGGACAAATTGCACGGGACTCGCCCCAAAATCGAAAGAAGACGTAGTTTCTTTCACTGTCCCCTTGGTGGAAGAAACTTCTCCAGCCGCTAACGCATTCGGGCGAATCGAAATAAAAGCCAAAGGTGCAGGTAAAAATTCCACCGACGCCATCGCCTTGCCCGAATAAAAAGGGCGTCGCACTTTGATCGCCGGATCCAATTGTACTTCGATGCAGTCGGTGACGATGGGAGCGTCCAGTCTTGCCGCTAGTTTAGGAATGAGATCCTTTCCTAAACTGGATGCGGAACCGAGAACGATCTCCGGTTTATGCTCAGCAATCAAATCCTCGATAACTTTCGCATAGGCATCGGGCAGATAGGCGTCGAATTTCGCATCCTTCACCCAGGCCACGACACTCACGCCCTTTACTGCCAAATCATTCGCGGCATTTTGCGCATCGGAGCCGAAGATTACGGCCTTCACGTCTTGGCCTTTGGCGGCCGTAAGTAATTCCAGGCTCGCCTTTTTGAGCTGTCCCTTTTTATGTTCTGCTAAAATTAAAATCTTTTTCATCATCGCCTCCGATTAGATCACTTTGGCTTCTTCATGGAGCAACCGAGCCAGTTCCGCAGCCTGCTGAGGAGCCTCGCCTTCAATCATTTTTACTTTCCCGCGCTCCGCCGGCAGAGACCATCCGCTCGTCTTCGTTCCCGCTTTGATATCGGCCGGGAGCGGAATCTCCTTAATTTCCTTTTTGGCCGCCGCGCGAATTCCTGGCAGCGACGCCAGACGCATTTTATTAAGACCTTTGTTGGCAACGATCATGCACGGCAATTTGAGTTTGTAGATTTCCTTCACGCCACCCTCAATATCACGCTCCACTTCCACGTCGGTTCCGGACCAGGTGCATTTTGACACGACGGCCATGTAAGGCATCTTCAGGCGTTCCGCCACCATTTGGCCGACCGCGTGAGCATCGGTATCCACAGCCTGCTTGCCTGCAAAAATGAGATCGAATTTTTCTTCCGCGCATACATTGGCCAGCGCTTTTGATACAGAAGCAGAATCTGTCGCCCGTTTTTCATTGTCCACGATATGGAGGCCGCGATCCACACCCACCGCAAAGGCATCGCGCAAAGACTTCTGCGCTGCCGTAGGGCCCAAGCAGATGCCAACCACCTCCGCAGGCTTGCCTTCCTTGCCCCAAGCTTCCTTCGTCTTCACCGCTTCTTCGATGGCGAATTCATCGTAAGGGTTTACGACATATTTAATGTCTGCTTCGTCGACTGCGTCGCCCTTTAACTGGATGCGAGTGTTCGTATCGGGAAGGTGTTTAATGAGAACGCCAATTTTTAAACTCATACAATCTCCAACTTAGAAACTTGGCCTGAAACTTTGTCAGGTTAACGAGGAGATTTTTGAGCGTAAAGCTCATTCTACGAGGGCACGTCCCAGGAATCGCCATCCGGCGGGGCGCTCGAATTAGGAATATTCGCGCCGTCTTGACGTTTGAAAATGAGATAGACGTCACCGTCAATCATGCGAAGACGCTGAAACTGAAAGACATTAGAAAAACCCTTGAGGGATGGCAGAGCAAACTCATCCAAAAATTCTTGGAAGGCCTTGTTGACGGTGTGTCGGGCTTGTCGAATCACCTTCTCCAAGGGTTTATCCAAACCGTCCGTGGCTTCCAGATGCTCGATGTCCTCACTCGTAAGCTCCAAGCGACCCTTTAATTTATTTCCATCACTTCGAAGATCCACAACCAGTCTTTGTGACATACGCACCTCTCCAGCGACCGGTTCAAACCAAGATTGAAAATCGGCCAACGAAACGACGACGTTCACGACTTGATCTGCCTTCCCGTACTGGTTTTTTCTCTTGAACAAGTGATCAAGCATGCTGTCTTGCATATTCCAAAACTTGGCGAGAATTTTCACGATCGGGTTAATGAGCTTAATCGACGCTTCGAATACCAAATCTCCGTCGGGCGTTATGTAGGGAACGATCGGGATGTCAATGCGTGCGTTCCCAGGCAATCCCGGCATCTGAATGCGAATCAACCGCTCCCAATCGATCTTAAGGAGCAATTGGTTCATCGTAAGCACGGGCACACGAAGCGCGATGCTCTGTTTAGAGTCGTTCATCATCTCCGCAAATTCTTTTGAACTAACGCCAGTTCTGAGCGATTCGCCCTCATTCAAGATCTTTGAATTGATGAGACTTGCCCTTAGAAGCGTCGTGTCCTCGAGCTCGACAACACCGAGTTCTTTCACTTGCAATTCCGATTCAAACGCTCTTTCCGCTCCCACCTTCTGAGCGATGAGCGGCATATGCTCATTCTCCTTAAGAGCATAATATTTTTTCACGCTTACGTCCGTTAGCCATTCATTTAACGACTTCACACCCTTGTCGAACCAAGAAACGGCATTTGCGTCTTTCACCCCGCCGCAGCGTTCGCGCACCAGTTTCACATAGTCCAAGATCTGATCCGGCCGAAGACCGCCGCCGAGTTCTTGCAAGCCGGACTCGAACTTTGCCAGGGTCTTGTTCGGTTGATCCGAGGGACAGGAGTCGATCAATTGACTGATTTCTACAGGCTGCAAAACTTCTTGAACTTTTTCTTCCGACGTCATGGTGGCCCCACCGATCGCAAAGGTTTCCACGAGTTTTGGCGCGATCAACGACGGGCGCAACCGCCGCGCAATTTCCACGCTCATCGCCTCAGACGACGACTTTCCATTCACCATGGAAATCATTTGCGAGTAAGCAACGGCCTCAAAGTGATCGCCCACGATCTTTCCGATTTCCAAAAGACTCGAATGTACGAGTGCAAAATATTGCTGCACGAAAGAATCCGCTTTGGGCTCCGCCTCTTTGAAAAATTCTTGAAGCTCTTCCACAATCTTTTTCTCGAGCGGGCCTTTGATATGCTCGCCGATGTTATACATAAAGCTGGTGAGCTCGTTTTCGTATTGATCGAGCTTCACGAGGGCTACCTTCATT
>DDSI01000123.1 GCA_002343335.1 Bacteriovoracaceae bacterium UBA2394 | reverse complement strand
GTTTCAAGCTGGGGAGAGTTTCCAAGTATCCAATAGGCCGAATTCCATAGGGATGTCCGTTATAAAGTGCTTTTGAGGTAATGAGCCCAATGATCCCGTCGGGATTCTCCCATTCATTCTTCAGTTCTGCCGTCTGACGTTTTCGGGACAGCTCCACTTCATCCGGGGTGAGAAGTGGAACGCGAATCATTTCAGAAACGACGGGCAAAATGGTCGGTAAAAATTTCTTTAAGCATTTAACGGTGACTTCGATTTGATCTCCTCGAGGCTCAATGCCAAAGCTCGCGCCATTTTCCACGAAGATTTGATCAATTTGATCCTTAGTATAAGAAGGCGTGCCTGAGGGGAGAGTTTTGGTCAGGAGCTCCAAAAGACCTGGGCGATTCGTTACCGCAGCGCCAGCTTTGATCGACATTTGAAAGGCTATAATCTCCTGAAAATCAGGCGTGGATTTCAAAATTACTTTGGATCCTCCAACGTCAAACGTTTGGATATCGCTCAGGTCAAATGCCATGGCTGAATTCTCCACATGCAAAAAAATGAACGTTAAAAAAATTCCAAGATTGCGCCCATTGAGCCATCGCATACGTCGAATCCTTTCCAAAAGTAGAGTCTAATCTCATTGAATTGCCGTCTTTGATCCCATCACCTGAATGGGCTTTGTCCCTTGAGGCATGAGAACGCCTAACACATAATTCGTGCTGAGATAGCGTTGTAAAGCCTGATCAATATCTGCAAGCGTGAGTTTTTTGATCTCATCGACGTAGGACAGATAAAAATTGAGACTGTCCGTGCTCGTCCAAATACTTGCAAGTCCCATCGCGTAACGCTGACCGCTTTCTCTGTCGTAGGCAGAGCTTACTTCGATGGAATTCTTTGCCACCTGCAAATCACGCTCCGTGAAAAATTTGCCGAGGCGGATCTTCTCAACGAGTCCTTTGAGCTTTCCATACACCTCCTGCGCATGTTCCTCCGTCGTCTCCACACTAAAGAGAAGTGGAGAGGTGTAGCGCTGCGACCATGCATAGAACGAGGCCTGTGAAGCCAATCCACTTTGCACCAACTCCTTCTGAAAGGGAGAGGATTCAAAGCCGAGCATGTGGGAAGCGAGGTCCATAGCAAGAATGTCCTTATTATTTCGAGTAAGCGATGGCCCGTGAAATCCTTGAACCATGGAGACCGTTTGAACCGAGGCATTTTCCACGAATTCCAGATTTGCAGAAATGGGCGGGTGTTCGGGAACGGGATACTTCACGAAGGGGTCATCACCTTTCGCCCAAGATCCAAAGCCTCTTTCGATCCACTGTCGGACAGACGCTTCGTCGAAATCTCCCACGATCATAAGAGCTGAATTGTTCGGAATATAATATTGATGCTGAATATCATGCATCTGTTGTTGAGAAGCATTAAGGATGACGTTGCGATCTCCGATCGTGTTTTTTCGAACGAAGTACTGGTTAAACATTTTTCCAAAAATGCTTTTCTGAAAAAAAACATCCGAAGGAGAGGCTTCGTAGCGATCGAACTCGCCAATGACAACCTTTCGCTCTTTTTCCAGCTCATCTTGTAGGAATTTAGGAGAAATGAGTGCATCGGCCATAAACTGAATGCCTCGTTCCAGATACTGCGATTGCAGCGTGAAATAATAGCGCACAAACTCTGTCGAGGTTTGCGCATTCATATTGGGACCAAGTTCGATTCCCATTTCATCGAGCGCTCTTAAAAATTGCGGCTGCGAAGGAACCTTTTCATTCGCTTTAAAAAACATATGTTCGTAAAGGTGGGCCAAACCGTTGTTGGAAGGATTCTCCGCAAAGGCCCCATTTTTCACCGCAATCAAAACGGTGGCCATGGGGATGGACTTTTTTTCTACCAGATACACTTCCAAGCCGTTCGAAAGACGATAAGCGGTCATGGGATTCTCGGAGGANNATACAGTTTCACTCGGCGTCATGACGGCTTCGGACTCCTTTTTTTGAGGGGCATCGACCGATGCCTGCTTTTTAGAAGAACAGCCTGTAGCTGCGATCAGGGCTACCAAGGCTGTAATGAACAAAGGCTTGATAAATTTCGAAGAATTGCCAAAAGGGAACTCTTTCGAACGCAGCCCGGCGTAGGCTGCAAACGGGATGAAGTGCATGAGCGAAGTGTTTGGAAAAAAGACTATCACGTCAAGCGAATTCCCCCTCATCGTCTTTGACGCGCAAGGCACATTGCTCCATTCACTGCCTTCGATAGAGAAATTTTTAGAACATCAATTACGAGAAAGAAATATAGGAATTTCAGCGGATGAAATCGAGGGGGCGCGGCTTCGCACGTCGCGACATTTCATTGCGGTGGCGGAACGTGACACGAATGCCGAAATTCGGATTGACGATTGGTGGGTTCAGATTCTGAAGGAGTTGAAAATTGAAGAACTGACTTTGGGGAAGCGCTTGCTCGATTCTTTTCGAATGGGGGTTAAATATGCCTTTCCTCAACTTACGCTTTCGGTATGCGAGGCTTTGAGTGATCGCGGATATCGACTCGCCGTAGCGGATGACGAAGGAGTTGAGCTCGCGGAGACATTGCGACTTCAAGGAGTCATTGATCTTTTCGAAAGCGTTCAAACATCGAAAGACGTGGGAGTAACAAAACCCCTCGCAAAGTTTTTTACGAATGTTTTGGAAGATCTCGATGTTGCTCCGGCGCAGGCGATTTACGTGGGAGATTGCTACGCCACGGATATTGTGGGTGCGCGGAGGGCGGGTCTGTCCGCTCTCTTATACGATCCCACACATCGGGAATTGAAAGCTCTTCATAGCGATGAGGAAATTGCGGCGAAGCGCGTGGTATCCATTGAGGCGCTTCGAGATCATCGGCGATTACAGGGGGTGAAGATTTTATCGCGTTTGGATGAGATGCTGGATTTCTGCCTATGAAGAATGGGATTTCCGAATTGAGCGTGATTCTTGTTTCTCCGAAAGGAGCCTTGAATGTGGGGGGGATCGCGCGACTGATGGGGAATTTTGGTCTATCCGATCTTCGACTTGTGGATCCTCGATGCGATTTGGAGTCGGTCGAATGCAAACAGATGGCGATGCATGCGATGCCCATTGTAAGGGCCGCCAAACGATATGAAACCTTAAAGGATGCACAAGCCGATTTGAATTTTTCAATCGCATTGTCGGGTCGAAGTTTGCAAGACAATCGTCCCGCCTGTTCTCATTTTGAATTTGCGCGATCGAAATGGAGAGCGTTTCCGGCTGGATCGAAGGTGGGTTTGGTATTTGGTCGAGAGGAAACGGGACTTCGATTGGAAGAACTCGATCTTTGTAATTATCAGCTTTGGATCCCGACGGTTGGAATGCCATCCATCAATCTCACTTCCGCAGTGGGAATTGTATTGGCGGAATTGTTTCGATCCGAATTGGAAGCGGAGCAATCTTCTCGTGCTTACCTTCAAGTGGGAGAGATGCCGACAAAAGGACAGGAAGAAATTTTTTTCCGTCGAATCTCGCAACTTCTTTGGGATATTCGTTTTTCAAATCCTCAGAATCCCGAGCTCACAGTGAGTGATTTGCGAAGACTCTTTCATCGCGCTCAAGTAGAAGAACGCGATCTTCGGATTCTCTTTGGAATTCTTTCCCAAATTGAGGCCAGCGTTCAGGTGGCGCTCAAAGTTAATCCACACACGCGCACTCGACCTTCGAGCCAATCACCACATACTTGCAATTAAGTTGATTGTTGCAGGTACAGAAATTCTCCGGAACGTTCTCGGCTTGCATACACTCGTCAATGCTTGGACAAAAAATGTCCTTACCATCCGTGCCGGTGGGGCAGCACTCGACCGAATACATTTGAGGCCGCGATCCGTCTTTGCAAAACGGCACGGCGGAATTCACCTCGGGAGGAATGATATCCGAATTTTCGCACGAGTAGCAGGAGTCGGGATATTCACAGCGTACAGGATTCTTATCTTTCGTGACGATCGTAGATCGGCACCAGTAGTCTCGCCCCTCGAGTCGACTCGTGAAATCGACTGAATTGGGTACGGCAGCTGTTTCTTTTTTCTGTACTGGGGGTGGCGGTGGCGGAGGTTCCTCTGGAATTTTATCACTCAGAACTTTTTGACTCCAAATGTCTGGCTTCGGATCCGTTCGTGCCTTTTTCTTTTGAGTCTGCGCCGTTTTGAAACTTTCCTTTTCAATGGTCGTTCGAGCTTCACTCAGATCGTCGCTGAAACCTGTGAGCATAAAATAAAGAAGGGCGATAATGGCGGCAAGAAGCCCTCCGGCGAGAAGATGAAACTTCATTTTGGCTGATCAGTCCTTTTTATGACTTCGTTAAAGTGATGGGCAAGATCGCCAAATAGATCGCCCTTACGAAGAGAAAATGGTTTGAGTTCGTCGGCTTGAATGCATTTTTCTAAATGACGATTAAATGCAAACAGAGGGCCTGCAATTCGTCGGCTGAAAATCGTTGCAACGGCTATGGATAAGACCACCAGAGCGAAGAGGAGTCCGCCTAAAATCAAAATACTATGCCACTGATTTTCTTCAATGTGTGTCACAAAGTCTTTTCGAAAGAGACCCGCTAAATTCAGCAGCTCCGAGGTAATCAATCGATACCAAATGATCACACCTGCAAATAACGAGAGAAGGTAGATCGTCACGTAGGCGGAGAACCTCGTGATAAACCAAAATTGGAACTCGCGAAAAAAGACGAGTTGGATTCGACTCGAACGTTCTTTTTGAGGCATAGATTACGTCCATTTTGCACAAAGTGTGCCGCTGAGACGATCATCCCCTGCAAAAAAAGTTACTCCTGTTTCTCGGGGCATAGCGTTGAAGGCGTTTAAGTTCACTTCATGCCACTGTAAACGAAAATTCCACTCCGTTGTGCGTTGAGTTACCGCGATGTTACGATGAATTCAGCTCACGATATTCCACAATTGTGACGACGAAGTTCTAGTAGCGGGGATAACGACGAAATGACTGAATGGATAAAGCTTACGCTGAGAATTCTTTCTTTCCTTTCCCCGCTCATTCTAGGATTTGCAACGACCTTAGAAGCGACCTCACTGGTTTCACAATCCGTAGAAGAGCTCACTCACCAATCTGAGTATGTGGTTGAAGGCTGTGTGGTCGAACAAAAGAACGTCATCTTGAGCGGAACGCCTGTCACTCGTCATTCGATATCCGTACGCCAGTCCCTTAGTGGTCCGTGGGCAGCGGATGAAATCATGTATGTCTATTCCGTCGGTGGAAAAATCGGTGATCAGGAAGTTCGCGTGGCAGGCAATGAACATCTCATCGGAATGGGAAAGAATCCTTGTTACTTTTTGTGGTTCAATTCCGATCATTTCATTCAATGGGTGACTTATCAGCTGGTGAAGAATGAAGGCGGTCAAGAAGTCGCCGTTCGACGAGGCGACGAGATCTCATTGAAAAGTCGTAATTCCGGGAATCATGCTACGGCTTGGTCCCGTCAGGTAGCAACGCCGGATGATTTGCGAAGCAAAGTTTTTCGAGCGTTGAACGACCGATAATTGAACGCGGAATCAATTCGGAGAGGGAATGTCTTTGGCATCTGGAGGAGTAAAAATTCAAAGCAAGCAAGTCCGGCGAAGGGACCTAGTCGCCGGACTTGTTTTCTTTTCTGCTCTTTTGGTTCATGCCGGAGTTGCTCACGCCTTTGCTCTCATTTCCAATCGGGGAAAAATTGCCTACTGGAATGGAAATTCCGCGACCTATAAGTTGCACAGCAATACGTCGGGAAATTTTTCTGGGGGTCAGGATGCATCGGGTACTGTCGGAGACGAATTTCAACCGATTCGAAATGCGTTTAATACATGGGTGGGAACCGGCGTATCCTTGAGCATCACGGACGGAGGGACGACCAATGCTTCTCCAAGTTCCTCTGATGGAGTGAACACCGTCATGTGGGTGCAATCAAATTGGAGGAATTTGAGTTTTCGTCCTCCGGGAAATGCGTTGGCCGTCACTTTGCTTTCCTTTGATTCGGGGTCTGGAAGAATTTCAAATGCCGATATCTATTTCAACGCGGAAACTTTTAACTGGGCGATTGTCGATTCCGGTTCCGAGTCGGGATACGTCGATATTCAGAATATAGCGACTCATGAGACGGGTCATTTTTTAGGACTCGACCATTCTTCAGAAAGTATTTTTGAAGAAAATCCTGAATTGGAAGATGCAACGATGTATTACGCTTCGGGTCCGGGTGAAGTGATGCGTCGTGATCTGAATGACGATGATATCAACGGCATCACGAATCTCTATGGGAATGGCAGCGCATCGCAGCCCTCCATTTCATCCGTGGACACCATTGATAGCGGCTCCGGACTTCTTTCTCTTCGGATCAGCGGTTCAAACTATAACGAGTACACGCACTTCGTGATTGTTCCCGGCGATGATGATATTTACGACACGGTAGGTCGTTACATGACCGTGAATTCCAGCGGTGAAGTCGAGGTGGATTTTGACGTTAGCGACTTTCCTCAAGAGAGATCGCGGGCGACCCTTTACGCATTCAATGGACCGACGGTGTTTTCATCAAAATCCATTGAGGTCACGGGCGGTTTGTATGCTGCCACGAGCTCCGGCGGAGGTGGAGGATGCCAGTTGGACCTTCAGGGGAGTTCGCGATCGCTTGAGATGGGAATGTGGATCTTTGTGTTACTCGCCGCGCTCAGTCTTACTTTGGCCACTCGCCATTGCGTGAAAGTGCCCGCAAAAAAATCAATCAAAAAGAATTTTTAAATTCCGTGCGATGCCCTTCAGCTTGATTTTCTCGATTTGAGGCCGATACCCTTATCTATATGTTTGGAAATTCGGAGTGGAAAAAGCGAGTGGCGACCAGTCTTCGCGAGTTGGAGAGTCAAATCGCGGATCTTAAGCGCGGTGAAGGAGAGTTGCGCTCTCAAAATGCCAAGCTGTCATTCATGTTGAAAAATCTGGGAAGAAAAATCGTCGCTCGTCTTCCGATCTCTCTTGAGTCCCTGGATAAGGGTCTCGTTTACGATCTGATTTTTGCAGAAGAAATTCCCGCTTGGTCGCAGGCTACTCAGCAGGGCTATATCTTGGATCTTCGTCCTGCGCATGAAACATTGAAGCTTATGATCCCAGGCGCGGTGAATATTCCCTTCGAACAATTGGCATTGCGTCTCGACAGCATACCCAAAGATCATCCTCTCCTGTTGGTTTGCGAAAATGGGATTAAGAGCGTTTCTGCGTCCGAGTTGCTGAGCTCCAAGGGCTATATGTTTTTGTATGTCTTGAAGGGCGGTATGGCGCTCTATCGGGAGCAAGTTGAAGGGAGTGCAGCGTCGCTCTCCGAAGGTCGTGACTCCGATCGCCATGATGTGGATTCGGAATCCATCGCTACCGTCTAAGCGAATGAGGTCTCATTGGGGACAGTCTACTTATTTCAACTGCAATAAGTAGACTGTCTCTAATTTCGTAAACGCTCTCTCAAAATTTTTCCAATTTGCTCGATCGGGTGTAAGCGTTCGCGATTTTCTAATTCCTTGAACCGATTTGAATTTACCTCTGCGAGAAATTCTTTCGAGAATGCGCCCGTTTGAATCTCTTTCAGCGCTTCACGAAGACGGTCCTTCGTCGCGGCATTGATGACTCGCGGCCCTCTCGTCAATCCGCCATAACGGGCGGTGGGAGAAATACGACTTTGCATTCCAGAAATTCCCTCTCTCCATATGAGATCGACGATGAGCTTAAGTTCAAAGAGCGATTCAAAGTAAGCAGTTTCTGGATTGTAACCGGCTTCCACCATGACCTCGTACGCCTGCTTTAAAAGCTCCGGCACACCTCCGCAAAGAAATGCCTGTTCGGAAAACAAGTCACATTCGGTCTCGTCCGCAAATGTTGCCCAGATCAATCCTTTGGGATGACAGCCAATGGCGAGCGCATAAGCTTCCGCCCATTTTTTTTCTTCCTCCAATACTTTCTCTGCCGATTCCTTCGATTGAATCCCTAAGATGGCGGGCAGTGCTTGAGGCGTTTTGTAGTATTCGACAAGTCCACTCGCCGCTCCTTTCGGAGCCACTAAAAGATGATGCGCGTTTTGAACGGGTATCAGTTTGAAGTGGGTATTGAAGCCGTGGGCAAAAACAATACGTCGAATGTGTGATGCGGGCTCGATGCATTCTTTATAGATAGAAGCTTGAATGTGATCCGGTAAATTGAGGGCTATGGAATCGGCCCATTCGACGGCTTCCCGCATGGAGACCACCCGATAGCCCTCCGCTCTGGCTCGTTCGGCAGATGCTCCGTCTGGGCGCACCCCGACGACGAAGTCGATGTTAGAACGGCTAAGATTCTTGCATTCGGCCTTTCCTTGAGCCCCAAAGCCGAGAACGGCAATTCTTGAATTTTTGAGCATAGGGCTGTATATCGACTTTCCGAAGGTTCGTCATGAATGAGAATGCCCCCCATAAAGCCCCCCGAGTAACGTCGTCGCTGATTTTTAGTCTTCCGGATTTGCCGCTCGAGGGCGTAAAGGTCGAGAGCGTCGTGCCCTTCTCTGAACTGTACGACGCAGCCGAGGTGAAAGATATAGAGGAGCGCGTTCGCGAATGCTTCTCGCACCCCATTCAGATTCAAGCCCACGTGTTACCTGTCGGATCAAAAGTCGATATTCGGGGTGAGTTTCAGACCCAGATTTCCGGCCAATGCGANNCCGTGATACGGTGGAGACCTTCCAGGACTCATTTTCGACCTTTCTCATGCCCCGAAGCCAGTTTTCGGAACATGATAAACCCGGTGGAAAGGTGATTCATCCGCCCACTCGGGGAGGAAAATCGTCACGCCATCACTCTCGGTCGAAAGCGCCTATTTTGTCGGATGCAGAAGGCGAACATGAAGACATCAATTTTGGGGCCTTTGACGGGGAACGTGTCGACCTCCGAAAGATTCTTCGGGAATTGCTCATTCTGCAGATTCCCATGAGCACGCTCTGCAGAGCGAATTGCCACGGCCTTTGCCTTCGCTGCGGTGAAAATGTCGATGATGAGCGATGTCGTTGCTCGGAAGGCCCGCTTCTCGTTGGCCAGGATCAGCCAGAGTTGGAGACCCCCAGGGCAGGTAAGCCTCTTTCACAATCGATTTCCCCTTTAGCTCAAGCCCTCCAGTCCAGGCTGGCTAAATCCTAATTCTGCTTTTGGTTTTGACACCTTTTAGGGGTTGGGACTAGTTTTGTCCGTCTATGGCGGTACCAAAGAAAAAAGTCTCGCGCTCTCGTAGTAAGATGCGTCGGGCACACATTAAGTGCGCGAAACCTTCTCTTAGCAAATGCTCTCATTGCAAAGCTTTGATTGCCTCCCACGCGGCATGTCCGATGTGTGGCTATTACAAAGGTAAAGAAGTCATTTCTTTAGGCTAAGCATCACGACTAAGCTCGGACCTGAAGGATGAAGACGCAGATCGCACTCGATGCGATGGGGGGAGACTTCCTCGCAATTCCAAATCTCCAAGGTGCATTCACGGCTGTTGACCAATCTGTTCGACAGGGGTTAGCCCCGCTCAAGGTTTATCTGTGTGGTCCTAAGGATAAGGTTCTGGGTTCGTTGGAGGAAGCGGTCAGCGATAAGACAGTTCACCCTGATTACGCCATCCAACCCGATCGATTTCAAAAATATTTAAGTGAAGGTCTACTCGAAGTGGCGGACTGCACGCAGATCGTCGACATGGACGAGAGCCCTGCGGCGGTCGTGCGTTCAAAACGAGATTCCTCTCTCGCGAAAGCTTTTCAACTGGTGAAAGAGGGTAAGGCAGGAGCAGCTATTTCTGCAGGAAACTCCGGCGCGGTGATGGCCTACGGGATTGCATTGCTCGGAAGAATTTCTGAAGTGAAACGCCCCGCGATTTTGTGTCACTTTCCATCGAAAACAGGAGTGACAGCTTTGCTGGATGCCGGAGCCAATGTGGATTGCTCGCCGGAAATCCTGCTTCAATTTGGCGTCATGGGCCTCATTTACTTTCAAAGTATCTTCGATAAGCCCAGCGCCAAGGTTGCGCTGCTTAACATCGGCTCGGAGGAGGGCAAGGGGAATGAAGCGGTCAAAGCGACGGCCCCTCTTTTAAAGGAGCGAATTGGCGAACATTATTTTGGCTACGTAGAAGGCCGCGACATTATGAAGGGCACGGTGGACGTCATCGTCTGTGATGGTTTTGTCGGCAATGTAGTTTTGAAAACAGCCGAAGGCGTCGCGCAAGTAGTGAAGGAAACGTTGAAAGAAGAGTTTTCCCGAAATCCCATTTGGGGATTGGGCGCTTGGCTTGCGAAGGGCGGATTTGTCGCCATGAAAAATAAATTGGACTATCGAGAGTATGGGGCTGCTCCGTTGATCGGATTGAATGGTTTGGGACTAGTGGCGCACGGATCTTCCGATGGAAAAGCCATCACGAACGCGATCAAGCTAGGCGAGCGATATTGTCAGCAAGGATTAATGGAAAAACTGCATGTGGCATTTTCTTCCCCGACGGCGGCGGGAAAAGTGGGATGACGGCATTTTCTTTGCAAGGGCAAACGGCGTTGGTGACTGGCGGCAGTCGCGGAATTGGTGCGGCCATCGCGAAGACATTGGCGACCGCGGGTGCGACAGTGTTGATCAACTACCGTTCCAATAAAGAAGCGGCGGAAAAAATTTTAGCGGAGATTCAAAAGATTTCCCCGAAATCAGAATTGTTGCCCTTCGATATTTCAAATGAAACGGAAGTGGAAAATGCGCTTGGCGAAGTGTCTAAGCGGTTCCCTCAAATCGATATTTTAGTTTGCAATGCAGGGATCAGTAAGGATGTGCTTTTCCCGCGCGCAACGGGAGATGTGTTCCAC
>DDSI01000029.1 GCA_002343335.1 Bacteriovoracaceae bacterium UBA2394 | reverse complement strand
CCCTTATTTAGGTCAGTCCGCAGAACCTCAAGTGCTAGCCTTCGATGCTCACGACCTCGCTCGAGGCCTCTCAGATCCTCGAACTCTTCAGATTTTGAGAGAGGATTTTTGCAATTCTATGCCGAGAAGCACCCAGTACCCTTCTTATCGTGTGGCAGGGAGTGATCGTCTGGACCTCTCAAACTGCTTAAATTCAGCCTATGCCTTCCTTCGGGAAATATTTAGTGATTCTCCATAGATAAAGACCCTCGTTTGAGCGGCAAAGTTGAGATCGAAATGAAAATGTGCTATCCCTCCCTATCACAAGGGTTTTAAAGGCAGTTCGTTGCTTCAAGTATCGTGGGCCGAGAGGCAATACTCTCTGACAATTACATTCCTTTGGATGCGTTTTTTAGATCTCGTTTTGAGTAAGGGAATTGGCAGTTGAAACAATTAGATTTTCTAGGTTTGTGTTTTTCGAAATCCAGAATCCAAAATCTGGGCAAGCAAGCGATTGCAGTAACGCTGGTATTTCTGACGACGGCGACTCCCGTCTTAAGCGCTGTTGGAGAGGCTACCGATAATTATACGGCTTCTCGAGGTGCATACCTCAGAGACGTTCAGCCAGAAGCGAGTCAGGATGCCCAAACAGCGCAACTTCCCCACGCCATTATGAAGGACTTAATGTCCGCTACCGGAACTCCATTTCTTGACGTCATTTCCGAAGTTAAAGAACTACCCCCGATCGATTTTGACTTTTCTAAGGACGACGATCTTCTCGATAAAGATCCCTTTTTCATGCGATCGCAAGCTTGNNATTTTGAATCGGTGAATCTGGCTCGGGACATTTCCTGGAAATCGGAAGGAAATGTTTTAGAGATTCATTTAAAGAATCGATCGGGAAGCGCCGCTTGGAAACTTTCCCAACCCTTCACCCCTCTTTGGGTAGGCGATCGATACATCTTCTTGGCGTCGCATTTTAGTGAAGAAGGTTTATTCGTCCTTCGCACGGAAGAATTATTCGCTTCCGCTGAAATTGCGAAGCCCGTTCCGGTGTTTTTCTTACCTTTACCTAAGGGCGCGTGGACGCAGGATAGTTCGATTCTCCATTTTGAAGAATCTCAAGGGTTTCTCATTTCCGATGCCTTCCATCATATACAACCCATTTTTGAACGCGACATCGAACAGGTTCTAGCGGCGGAGGAACTGAATTTATTTCTCTCTCTTCAGCNNGTCAAATTGCAGAGGACGTCAAGAGCTCGGGACAAATTCCGCAGAGCTTTCAAAACTTGCAGTCATCCGTTGAAGAAGTTTTTCGCGCACAAACTGAGAGCGATCTCCTCAGTAAGTTAAAGTCTTTAGCAAATCAGATTTCGTCAGATCGTGAGGCGCTTGCCATCCTTCCGCCCCTTGGAAGTACCGCAGGTTTTGGGATGATGTTTACGGGTATCGATTTGAATCGACCCGAACGCACTCTTTGGAAGCAAAAGGCTGCCTTCGACTCGAGGGGTCCTCCTCTTCATGAAATCTTCTTACAAATTCTAGGTATTGATTCGGTTTATGCCGATGGACTGACTCCAGAACAAATTGCAGATCTCGCGGAGCAAAATGCCAAGCTGATTGATCGAGTAACCCGAGTTAGCGTCGTACTGGGCGTCGGTCTCATTGCCTCCGTCATACTTCGCTACACTGTTTATAAGAACCATTTTGAGAAGCAGAGAGCGGAGAGATTTCCAAATTTATCAGAAGCGGGATCGTTCCGTCGCGGAACGCACCATGCCAGAGAAGTCTTCGATGTTTACGCCCATGTTCTAAACACAGTGTCTCAAATTCCGGTAATCACCTTTGCGAACATGCTTGAGTTTAGCTTGGATCGCTGGGCTCCCGCTTCAACCTCCTCTGAAAAATCGATTGTTCGGAGACTTTTGAAAAAAACGGTTCTGTTTCAAAGAGAGTCTGTCGAACGCGTCCCTGTGAATTGGAACACCTTTTTCTTAGGTGCGATTGTTTTAGGAGGTATTGATACGAGCTTCGTAGGCGTGCAACTTTACAAGGTCGTTCCTTGGTTAGGTGAAAAAATTGGAACTTGGGGTCCCTTTTGGGATGCAAGAGCCCAGCGAGCTTTTGAACCCGGAAATCCTCTCATCGCAAATTTAAATCGAAACGAGGTCATTCGAAATATCTTCGGATATCTCACGCATGGAGCGAGCGGATATAGCTCAGAACTTCAAGGCCAACTCGTTCAAGTCGTAGGAGTTGAAGTAGATCTCCAGCTTAAAAAAGAAGGCTTCAACCTCGATGATCCCAAAACTCAAACGATTCGAAAAAAGCGGATCGAGGAGCAGCTCATCGTCGCAATGAGAAAGGCCGGCTTACCAGGACCGGACGAATTCCTCTTTGATTTCATCACGCTCTACGGTCATGGAATGCGAGTCCTTGGTTACAGTCTTGAGGAAGTGCGCGATTCAAAGGCCATCTATACCGCTCTTGAACGACCCGGACTTGTTCTCTCGGCATTGAAGAAAGCCATCGAACGCGCCGAAAGTTCTTTGAAGACTCAACCCGAAAATGAAAATGCGAGAGCAGCTTTAAAGGTCCTCTTGGAAATTCAGAGGGAAGCGACTCTTCTCCGGAATGTTTTGAGAAAACCCATGCATGAGTATCTCAAACCTAGCGCTTGGAAGAATGCCGTACAGTCTTTAAGAAAGGCGCGCGCGTCTCTCATCGCACTCACCTATGAAGGCGACGAGTCTTTAGAGATCGCTAAACTACCCACCGATTGGGTGGCGAGATTCGGGCAAGAGGGCTCCGTTGCGGCAGCTCAATTGTATCGAAAAGCTTTTTTGAGTTTAGTGAATGGCGATTCATTAATTCTAAACGGGGCAGAAGATATTACGGACGAGCAACGCCGCCAATTTATTCACAAGGCCGTCGACCTAGCAAAGCAAGACTTGCAAAACGAACTCAATGTCGATCGATCTCGACAACTGGAAGAAAGGCTTATTGAAGAGAATCGAGAGCAGTACGAAAATCTTTTATTAAAGCATCGCCACGCTCTTGAAGCCCGAATGTTAGCTGAACATCAAGGTAGAAC
>DDSI01000150.1 GCA_002343335.1 Bacteriovoracaceae bacterium UBA2394 | reverse complement strand
TCCAAATACAATCGCATTGGGAGGAGTTGCCATGGGCAACATGAACGATAGAGAACCGGCCATCACAACCGTCATTAATAGGACCTCATTTTGAATATTCAGACTAGGTCCTACGGCGGCCATGACCGGAATGAAGATAGATGCGACCGCGGTATTCGAAGCAAACTCCGTAAGAAGAATGAGCGCCGCACAAATGCAAAGTAGAACGAAGAAGTCCGGCAAAGTTTGAAAAATCTGAAAGTAACTGCCAATCCAAGATCCAAGTCCGCTCTTATCGATTCCCTCCGATAGGCTCAATCCACCTCCGAATAAAAGGAGAATGGACCATTCGACTCGACTCAAGTCTCCGGTTTCTAGAATTTTAGGCCCTCCCTTTTCGCGGGACGCGGGCATCAAGAACATCAGTATTCCAAAAAATATTCCGACGTGGACATCCGACAAACCTGCGATTGGAACAAAGGGACGAACGACCCACCCTAGCGCGGCCATGCAAAAGAGAATGAGAATTCTTCTTTGCGTGATGTCTAAGCGAAGGGGCTCTGGAATCATTGGCGCGTTTTTTTCAGATTGTTCTACGGGGATCTTGTAAGCAATTCGCGTGAGGTAGAACCATAAAATAATGAGCCCTCCGATCGCCAAAGGCATTCCAAACATCATCCACTTGAGAAAACTCACCGGTTCCATGCCCGATCTTTCCAAATGTCCAACGAGCAGAGCGTTGGGCGGGCTGCCGATGATCGTTGCGATTCCTCCGACAGAGGCCGCATATCCAACTCCGAGACGTAACGCCCTCTCAAAGCCATCGCCATGGCCCAAATATAATGGAGCAAGTGATGCCGCGAGTGGCAGCATGATGAGTACGGCCGCCGTATTGGAAATCCACATTGAAACGACACCGGTCGCAACAATGAAGCCTAAAATGACTCGCCGCGGTTCGCAGCCGAAGAATTTTACAATCCAAAGTGAGATTTGTCGGTGAAGATTCCATTTTTCAATGGCACCGGCGATTAAGAAGCCTCCCAGAAATAAAAAGATTACATCGCTTCCGTAAATGGGAGTTACTTTGGAA
Organism: Bacteriovoracaceae bacterium UBA2394; assembly: GCA_002343335.1. Lineage (GTDB taxonomy): Bacteria > Bdellovibrionota > UBA2394 > UBA2394 > UBA2394 > UBA2394. The sequence continues at coordinate 2,809 of DDSI01000150.1, read as the reverse complement.
ACACTCATCACGCCCATGAGGGGGAAAATTAAGATAGGCAAAAGCGCCGTTACAAAGAGAGGGACGATCTCCAGTAACCACCAAAGAATCATCCAAACAAGCAATCCCAGGACGGATTGCGCTTCTTTTGAAGGCATACTCGCAATGGGAAGGAGTTGAAGAAGAATGAAACTTGCCGGACCTAACAGGATTTTTAGGTAGTAGAACATGGAAGAGTCTAATCTAAAACTTACTCCAAAATCTCATCAATGCAAAAACTGGGGAATGCCTGCTTCATCAAGGCAGTCCCTTGCACATTTCACCTCACCATGATTACCATACATATGTATGGTATCAATACAATCCAGCTCTGAACTAATCAAGTCCGCGTCCATAAAGACACAGAAGTCTCATCTCCTTCAGCTGATGGGTCAGCCCGGCACAGGCTGTCGGCGACTCGCCCTTCGATTTGCGCAACCCGCCAGACGGGTCGCCTGGATCTCGCCCAAATGGAATTTGCACGCACCTCTCCTTTGGAAAATAGGAGAGGAATTGGGAATTCAACTGCTTGGCATCGAGTCGGCAAAGTCTCGCTTTCGTACTCTTTGCCAAGAATTACTGCAATCCGAAGCTTTGGACGCTTGGATCTTCGATCAATTTCATCTGACACAAGCGGAGGGATTTTTTTTGCAGCACCTCACGCGCAATGTTCCTTTGAAAATTTTAATTCTCGATCACTTTCCCCACACCTTCTGCCGCGAACGAATTCACATTGAACTTTCGCACCACCACTATCGACTCACGTGGTCTAAAGGCGGCTCGCCCACGCCTCAATATTGGCCCGCTGAAATTCTTCTTCAACATATGCGTTCAGAGAAAAATTTGATGATGGCCGCACCCCCCAACCTCTGCGGCGCGCTTGCCGACTCACTTATGCACAGATTCATGCACAGAGTATGAACATGAACACACTCTTCACCCTCTCCGAAACCCCTCAAGAACTCTCTCCTCACGTGATGTTCTTTGCCAAACGCTGGTGGATCTATGACTTAAGTCCGTTTCATGAGTTTTGGAGACAGTTGATGGGCTCCAAAAAAGAATTTCATAGCGCGTCCACGATTTGGGAAGCGCTACTCAAAGCGTACGGCCTTCACGCCTTTTCTGCTCTCGAAATGTTGCGTCCTTTTGCCGAGGATTATCATCAGCATCATAAAAACAATGTCAGTGCGAGGAGCTCGCAAAAAGTTTTCCAAACGCTTTCGCATTTAGGACTGCAGAAATTAGGCCATCTCCGCCGACTCACTGCTCCTCAAATTCAACGCCGCTTCGGTGTCGCGTGGGGAAAATTTTTCTATGGCATTTTAGAGCCTAAGACGGCTCCCTGGATTTGGATCCCTCATAAAAAAGAAGAAATTCTCCAGCGAGATTTTGAATTCGACCATCCTACGGTCGACGCTCTCCTCATCTTCTCCGAGCTCTCCACTGCTCTCACCCAACTCGCCGCCACTCATCCATTCTTTGGTGTGCAAAAACTACGCGTGACCTTTTATTTATATGAACAGCCTGAATCACCCATGGGTTTGGATATCGCCTTCACGCATCGTCCTTTTTTAAAACGCGATCACGCTTGGATCATGAAAATTCTGCAGGAGCGGCTCATGCATCTTCAGCTCGATGAACGGGCCGAGCGCATGAGCTTAGAACTCACCCCCGCACGCCCTCCCCAAGGGCTACAGCTTTCTCTTTTTCAAAATGAAAGCGAGAAAATGCGCTGGCATCATTTAATTGAAAAATTAGAGGATCAAAACTTTCAAGTTTTTCAACCGCAACCCACCGCTTCTTATGTGCCCGAACTTTCATGGAAGAGAGAATCGCCTCTTCGCATTACGACGACCGAAGTTTTTCAACAAGGCCTGCAACGCCCCCTCATTCAAGAAAATCCTTGTCCCATCGCTAAGCCCGAAGGACGTCTCCATTTTATGGAGCGTCTGCAGTGGTTTGATGAGCGAGGAAAATCTCACTGCCGAGATTATTTCATGACTCGATCTTATCGACAGTGGATTTGGATTTTTCTGGATGAATCGAAGCGCTGGTATCGGCAAGGAGTGATCGAATGACACTTTCTGCTGCGCCCGCTTTTGCCGAACTCTGCACGAAGTCATGCTTTTCGTTTTTATTTGGCGCCTCACATCCCGAAGAACTCGTGTCTACCGCCAAGGCTCTCGGCTATCGTGCGCTCGCTCTCACTGACAAAAATGGTTTTTACGGCATGGTGCGTGCCTACGAGGAAGCGAAGAAAACTAATTTTCAAGCGCTCTATGGCATCGAAGTGACGATCGAGAGAGCCTCTGTGATTCTCATCGCCAAAAACCTACAAGGTTATCGCTTACTTTGTCGTATGCTCTCCGATGCATTTACCCGCTCCCAACAAAAAGGCGTGGCAGATTTTTCTCGCTTTGATTTCCAACGCTGGGTCGATCCCAAGCATGTGCACATGTTGCTTCCTCCTCGGGATTTCCCATCCCCTTCTCTTCTAAATTTTTTAAGAGAAATCACCCCCCTTACTCAGCTGGTCACTTTTGTGCATCATCCCGACCGAGATTTTCCTATGAAAAAGTGGATGGAGCACCTTTCTCCTGAGATTCCTCGGGCGTGGACCTTTGATGCTTATTTTCATCACCCCTTGAGACATGAAGTCTTCGAAGTTCTCCAGGCCATTCGCTCGAATAAACCCCTGAAGGAATGTCTTCCCTCGCCCAATGGAGAAAATTATTTAAAAAGCCTATCTGCTCTTAGTCTCGTGCCCCCTGAATGGCGGTATCGCACCATG
>DDSI01000166.1 GCA_002343335.1 Bacteriovoracaceae bacterium UBA2394 | reverse complement strand
CCAACGACTTCTGCATGCCGACGCTATCTTCGGGAGTTCCTCCTCGATCCTCTGGTCATTGATTTGCCCTCGCCCCTCCGATGGCTTTTGGTGGAAGGGATCATCGTTCCCTTTCGCGCTCCTAAATCGGCAAAGGCTTATCAACAAATTTGGACCGAGAAAGGAAGCCCACTTCGCTTTCACTCAGAAAAATTGCGCGAAAAGATTCAAAAGGATCTGGGGGATGCTATTCCCGTAGAACTCGGAATGCGGTATGGAAAGCCTTCCTTACCCAATGCGCTCTGGAACTTGCAAAAGATGGGAGTATCACATCTCCTCGTCTGTCCTCTTTACCCTCAATATGCAGGAGCCTCCACGGGCTCATCCCTTTCGCGCGTGTTTGAACTCTTGAGGCAACAGTGGGCGGTGCCCGCGCTCAAGGTTGTGCCCCCCTTTTTTGACGAGCCATTTTTTATCGATGCTCTCGTACAATCCGCGAAGGAAACTGAAGAATTTCACCGCTCGAATCTCTTTCTCTTTAGTTATCACGGCCTGCCCGAGCGACAGATCCGTCGAACGGATGTAACAGGAACCTGCGCAAAGAGTTCGAATTACAATTGCTGTATGACGCCCGGACCTCACTGGAATTTTTGTTATCGCGCGCAGTGTTTGCGAACCACGGAAGCGCTCAAACGATCGTTGAACCTTTCCGACGATGTGACCTTTATCGGTTTTCAATCTCGATTAGGGAGAACTCCATGGATTCGACCCTTTACGGATGAAATTCTCATTGAGTTGGCAGCAAAATTTCCCGGTAAGAATCTGGCGGTATTTACGCCCTCGTTCACGGCGGATTGTCTTGAAACCTTGGAGGAGATCGAAATTCGGGGACGAGAAAGTTTTCAACGAGCGGGCGGTGGCTCACTTTCTCTCATCCCTGCTCCAAATTCTTCGGATCGTTGGGCCTCTGGATTAAGCGCTCATTTACGCCGCTCCATGTCAGAGAACTGACAATTTAAGTTACGGACCTCTAAACGTGCGAAGGGAGGTCTCCGGGAGGCTTATAGGCTTATCCCGAGGCGCCAATGCCATGATATTCTTAGGAGATGAGTGGTAGGGGTCAGCGGCAGTCGGTTCTCAGTCAGCCTGAGAATACTCGGAGCTATTTTCAAGTTCCCACCGATCTCTATCACGAAGGAGATCTTTTAGAAGAAGATCTCTACTTTCTCTATCAAGGAAATTACCTCCTCTATCGCCTTAAAAATTTGCCTTGGAAAAAGGAAGATCGAAAGCGTCTCGATGAATTTGGGGTGACGCACCTCTACATTCGGTGTCCCTCAGAAAAGGAACATCAAAGATTTCTTGAAAGTCATTTGAGCAAGATCCTCTCTGAGGATCGCATTTCTGTGAAAGAAAAAGCCAAGATTCTCTATTCCACTTCATTGTCGCTGGTCGAAGAAATCTACGAACGTCCTAGCTCTCAAGATCACTTGCGTCGCTCGATGGAATCTATTCGTCATTCGATCGATTATCTCAGTAAAGATAAATCGAACTTTTTTGAGCTTATGAGTTTAGCCCAAACAGATTTTTCGGAATATACGCATGCTCTTCATACCTCCGCCTACGCGATTGCGCTTGCGCAGCAAGTGGGGATTCGAGCATTCAATCAAATTTCGGCAATAGGCATTGGGTCCATTTTGCACGACATCGGTAAAGTGAAAATCGACAAAAAGATCTTGGCTAAAGAAGGAAAGCTAAACGAAGCGGAACGAGAGGAAGTAGAGAAACATTCTCAGTACAGCTATGAAATCGTCCATCGATCCGGAACCGTTCCTCAACTTTCTGAGCTTATCATTTTGCAACATCATGAAAGAGAAAATGGAAAGGGTTATCCGAATCGCTTGACGACGGAAGTGCATGCCTTTTCGAAAATCGTAGCCGTGTGCGACTGCTTCGATTTGTTGACGTCTGAACGCTCTTATCAAGCCGCCATGAAGCCGGTGGATGCCATTGAATACATGCGAAAAGAAATGAAGGACGAGCTCGATCAAAAACTCATTGTGGAATTTATTCGAATGCTCAAACGGTAAGAAAGATGGCGGGAAAAATCATCACATCGACGATCGCCCCTGAACTTCCTCGGAAGGAACATAACCCCTACCATGGCGTGGATCTCGAATTTATCACGATCGATACCGTCTGCGACCACGACTTGTTCTTGCTCCAAGAGGGTCGTTACGTTCTTTACAGAAAACGCAGCTTGCCTTTCTCGATGAAAGATAAACAGCGTCTCGAGCAAACCCGAAATAAAACGATTTATGTTTTCTGTGCTGATGAACAAGAACTAAGGCGCTTTTACGAAGCAAATCTTCCTAATATTATTGAAAATCCCAATATTCCCACGGAGAAGAAAGCTCAGGTGCTTTACGAGTGCGCTACCGGAATTTCTCATGAGATTTTTAGCAATCCTGATAACGTCGAAACCATTGGAAAATCAAAAGTCGTGGTCGATAACACGATGAGTCTCTTAGCGAAAGGTAGCGATGCCTTTTTGCAGATCATCTCCCTTTCATCCCACGACTATTACACCTATACGCACTCCGTAAATGTGATGACTTTCACCGTGGCTCTTTTATCTGCCCTCGGCATCAAGGATGAGCGTGTGTTGAAGGAAGCTGGAATGGGCGCGCTCCTTCACGATATCGGAAAAGCGAAAGTTCCTTTGGAAGTTCTGAACAAACCCGGTCCCCTCAATGACGACGAATGGACGGTCATGCGGAAGCATCCCTCGTTCGGCTTCGAAATGCTTTCCGAAGCTCCGGTTCCCGAGCGAGGGCGAGATATCGTTATTCAACATCATGAAAAGATTAACGGTGTTGGATATCCTTACGGCCTTCGTGGGGATGCAATTCCTCTCATTTCGCAGGTCGTTTCGATTTGCGATGCTTACGATGCGATGACCACGAATCGCGTTTACCAAAAAGCGAAAAAGCCCTTTGATGCTTTCAAGATCATCACCAAAGAAATGTACGGTCATTTCAATCCCAAGGTGATTGAGCAGTTTATCTTTTTACTCAATCTCAAGAATAAAAAATAAGTCGATTCATTACTGAATTTTGGCGAGGTGCATGCGCCTTAAAATACCCATCTGCGTAAGCGCTATCGCAAGAGAGTCGTTTTCCGTATCGATGGAGGGCGGAATCCAAATTGGCGAATCGAAGGAATGAGTTTTGGCGACCAACTTACCATCGCTCTTTTGAAGCACAAAAATTTCTCCCTGCGAGGACGCCACCCAAATATAATTCC
>DDSI01000016.1 GCA_002343335.1 Bacteriovoracaceae bacterium UBA2394 | reverse complement strand
GATCCACTTGGCCAGCCACACCATTCGGAGCAATCAAGGAGGCTTGGACGACGAGAGCATCTTCTGTAGAACTGAGCGGCACGCCGCTTAAATCTTTCAGCGCTCCTCCCCGATTGGAGATGGCGTTCGCACTGATCTCCACATTTCCAAATTTCGAAACAAGCGCAATGGCGCCATCAGTCGTGCTCACGATGGGTCCCATGATTTTCACATTGGACTCGGAAATCACAGAAAGTCGAGCTGCAAGCGGTTGTCCATTTGCATATTCGACTTCGGCTGGAAAATGCATCGTGGCCTTTTCGCCGGCGGAAAAATTGACGAGTTGAGTCTCTACCGTTTCTGGTGGAAGTTGATTGTACGAATCTGCGCAAGACGCATTGTCGCCGCATCCAGGCGGCGGCGGAGGTTTAGGAATCGTGGCATCGACTCGCACTTGATTCGCACTGACGGGCGTCAGTTTGAATTTCAAAGCGCTCGCCGAGCCTTTATATTTTGCCCCAGCGATAAGAGGGGACAAATCGGCAACGATCGATTCCGACGAAAGCCCTCCGGATCCATAAATCACCCCGCCCTTCGTATCGACGCCGCTAAGGTCATTTGTTTTTACGACTTTCCAATTTGCTTCCGGGACATTTGTTTCCACCGTATCGGCAAAAGAAATCCCTGCATTTCCTGGCCTAAGCGTTAGATCGGGCATGGGAAGTTGAGGTGCGGGAGGCGGAGGATTGCTGGCGTACATGAAAGCAGTCTTTCCTTCGTAACTTGCCGGCCCCATTTGCAGAGGATCATTTCGCGGCTGAGCGAGCACGATGAGGGGATAATTCTTGAGGGCCTCCGGCTCAAATGAAACTCTTCGATAAATCGTCCATATGTTTCCGCCCTCCACTTTTTTGAGCGAAATTTCAAAAACTTTCGGAAGTACACGCTCCGGGTGAGAGGGATTCGTATTTGTGAGCGTACAAGCTCGTTGAGTCTCGCCTTCGGAGAGGCAGCGAGAGGTAATTGTAAAGCCAGCTCCCTTCGGAGATACGGGCGCGGTCACTGCCGCTAAATTAGCAGGTGGATTTGGCAGACGGCATCGATTCGGATAGACCCAACATTGAACGGCCTCTCTGAGATGAAATTGATATCGGTCAATCTCGCTAAAGGATTCCACGGCGGATCGCTTTTCCTCGCTTTGGAGAAATGCCGTAGCCGTCCGCTGACGAGCTCGCATAATGAGCGATCCCGCTATGACGGATATGACCAGGGTCGCTAAGATCGCAATGACCAGCGCGCTTCCTTTGTCTCTTTGAGAAAAATGCAAAATCAAAATGCTCCTTCGTTAATATAATGGCGATCCCGGAGNNCGACTCTTGCGTCTGCGTTCCTCCGCACCAATACGGTAAAACGTCGGAAGGTCCCGTTGCCGTGATCCACTTTTTCACACCCGCGACGCGTGAATCTGTACACGAGCTCTTACAATAATTGATCAATCGAAATGCATCGACTGGAATGCTTGCAGGATCCCTCCCCATACCGAGAGGTGGTGCTGCGGTGAGTTTTTCCATAAATTCCGCCGAACTTGTCATGCCAAAACCTGGACTCGTGCTCGGCTGAGGAAGCGGTGCTGGCAATCCGACCGGATTCGGAGCACAAGAATTAAGAGGATGCCCCCCGTACCAAGGCAGCGAGGTGCAAGTCGTATCGATGTCTGCAGGGCGAGCAAGCGTTCCAAAGACGTGAACAACGTGACTGTTGATGGGAATCGCTCCCACGCCAGGGACATTCACGACATTGGCAGTGTCGGAGAAATTTCGAAAATCTCGACTCGATGAGCCTCCAAATCCTGGAGGGGTGAAGGACTGCGGATCAACTTTTCTTTGGCACCGACAGTGTGTTTCCTCCCATTGACTAAGTCCGCGCTTATGAAAATACGGTTTATTTCTATCCACATCTCGCCGGAGATATTCAAATTTAGCGGGGGCTGAGGCATCGACTTCCCCTGAGGCATTGAGCGTAAGGACCTTCGCCGTATTTGGACATGTGACATTCGTCGCGGCAGGATCGGAATAATCTAGGCCCTGATTACAAACCTGAGCCCAGTTGATCAATTCGCCATTATATCCATGAAGATATCCATCTCCGTTGGAATCCGCCCACCCCGCGTTGCAATGCTTGCAATTTTGATCGAAGGTTTTTTGAGTTGGATTTGTTACGGGATCCATAATCGGATTGGAACGTCCCACGGAGTCCGCCCAGTTCTGAAAAGCGGCACCGCAAGATCCCATCGTCCAACCCCCATTACATAAAATATTTTCGTCTTCAATCCCCTTGCTGTCCTCAATGAAGGCGTCCGTGAATCCCGATAGCGCATCGTACAAGCCATCGCCTTCAATGATGGGCCCCGTGTGATAGCTATAGCCCTGCGTGTCGGTGCGAATAGTGGGACGAGCAATAGGATCGCATGTAGGATCGCTACCTCCCGTGCAGGTCATTCCCAGTGTTGGCTGCAGACAATAACATGAAATCCAGGCGGCGGGGTTGTCTTGCCCAGGACGAAAACCGGAGTGCTGGCTGTTAAATGCCCAGCCCTTTCCTTGATAGTTTCCATCTCGACAACCAAACGCGGTGAAACATGCTTCTAAGGCTTTGCGGCCGACGCTCGTGTTCCAATTGTGATCAATTCCCACGCTATCAAAATCTTTTTGGTAGTTCCCCGTATCATCGGTTCCGCACGTGCAGTAAGGAGATCCCTTTTTGTATCCTATCCAATTGTCTGCGGCGCGATTCGTAGAAACAAAATGATCTGCACAGCGATCCAAACAACGCCAAGGCTTTAAATCCTGACACGTCGTATCTTTTGCGTAAAAAGCCTGCCCAATCAAATTCGTGGGATGAAAATTTCTCGGAAAAAATACATTCGATTGGCGGAGTGCCAGCTGATCGTCGCTCGTGAGTTTGAAACCATCCCCTTCCTTCAAAAGATTTTTGGGAAAGCGAGTGTTCGGATCGAAAATCTCATAATGGACGAGTACCTGGACAATGTTTGAACCATCGATGCATTTCGGATTTGCGGGATTTGGGCATTGGGATGCCGCCTGTCCGTTCGAACTTGCAATCGTGTACGGCGCAGCCGGATGACGAAGGACATCTTGCGGAGGGATTCGTACCACCGTTTGGTCTTTGTCCGCATAGTCGGCAAATCGATAAGACACTCTAAAAGATGAAACATTTTTCATCACCACTTGAGAGCCTTCAAAATCCTGTCGAACAAGGTCGGTTCCGTTTAATTTGTAAACCACCACTTGCGCTAAGCCGATCCCATTTCCCACCGACGAAAAGTCTCGATCTTGGAAGGTGTCGATTCCCCCTGGCACATACTCAAGCTGATTGTTCGAAATCGATCCCGCATTTGCCCCTGGAGGAAAGATGTGAGTGTCTTTTGGAGTTGAAACGACAAAAAGGAGCTTTTGCATTTGGCTTGTATTCGCTTGAAGTAGCTCTTTGAAGACCAGATGAATCGAATTCATAGTGGGATCATCCGGAGGCGGCAGGATAAGTTTTCCACCCACGAATTTCACCGGTGAATTGAATGCGGAAAAAAGTCCCTGCACCATTTGAATCCCATCGTTTTGAGAATCATTACTTTCTGGAACCGGCAGGGCTGGAAAGCGAGTGATCCCTGAATAATTTGCAGTCGATCTTCCTTTCACACGAATCGCTTCATCGAGATCGGCCTGAAGCCTTCGGTCAAAATAATCCGAGAAAGCCATCAATCGCTCTTTCGCACTATCGAGTTTTCGTTGAGGCCGCCCTAAACTAATGGCAATCGTGGCCGCTGCAATGAGGACAACCGTGAGTCCCATACTCACCATGAACTCGGTGAGAGTGAATGCACGACGAGACGACTTCTTTAATGGATGTACGCGCTTACTCCGCTCCCTCATGACTTCTCTATGATATGTCTCTCCGCACCGCTCCACAATTACGCGGAACAGAAGTTTACATTTATTGGAAAAAGATGTGTGGCTTTGACGAGTTGCATCATTCTTGCATGCGGGATGGTGGTTTGAGATGAATGCGGTTTCTCTCTACAATTGAAGAGTCTTGAATCCAGTTTCCATTTCCCATTTCTTCTTCGTCGCCACATCTCGCGATGTGCTCTTCTTTCCGACCTTAGAAGTACCACCTGAGCCCGGCTTGGAAGAGCTTCTAGGGTTTGACCTGTATCTTCTGAAACCTGTCGCGCTTCTTGCGATAGGCGCTTTGTCAATCTATGGGATCGTCATCGTGATCCGCGCCATTCGCAGCACCGCGAAATCAGAAGAACCGAAGACGGTTGATCCTGAATTGGCAAAGGCACCTCCCACACTCAGTTTCTTTCGAAGGAAGAAAAAGTTTTTAGATCCTAATGCTCCTCTTAAGGAGTTTCCAGCAGTCCCTACGAACGCGTCTTTATCCGTACAAAAAGAAACTGTCGTAAAGAAAGCTCCGGTCGTTACCCGGAAAGCTCAACAAGAAATGACAGACATGATCGCCGCCATTAAATCAATTGCACCCTTACCTGCACCGGGACCTCTTAAGGAATTTGATTTCATAAAGCAGATGGAAGATGAAGAGACCACTCAGCGCCGAAGAAATCTTTCTATCATTGACGAGGACGACGAAGACACATCTCAAAGTTAACGAATCTTTAGAATTCGTACCGAATGCCAAGACCTAACATTAATTGCGTGGGAAGCCCATTTCCGCCGAGCAAGTTCTTGGCTTTCCCATCTGTCGTGAATCCAAATGGAAACATTTCTAAAGCGGCCGCGGAGGACAGCGCCATCGTGGGCCAGATATAAAAGAGCGCTTCGCCGTGAAGCCGCAACGTGAAAAGTCCCTGCGTGAAGGAACCTGAAACTGCTTGAAGAGTCCATCCCAGCCCGCCACCTGCACGCACGTCGATCCGCGTGGTAGGCGGGTTCGTCATCCGCCATACGTAGTCGTAGGTGCCAATGAATCCCAAAAGTTTGTCCTTTATAAATCGATAAGAAATGATTCCACCGAATTCCGAGTGATGGCTGTAGCGATAGCCCCCGTCGATCTGAAAATGGATCTGGTTTCGACGATTGTTGACGTTCATCCCTCCGCCAAGAGTGGCGCCCATGTGCCAAGTTCCTGGCTGAGTCTGTTGTTCCAGAAGCTCCGAGCGAACGACGTCCTGACTTACGGGTCCACGCTCTTCCTCCATATTCTCGGGAAATGCAAAATCATCTTTGGGCTTCGGCTGATCTTCGAATGCAGGTTCGGCAGGAGGCGCGATGGTGGCATTTGGATCCGGTGAAAGCGTCGGAGCGGGAGCCGCGGGAGCTTCCCCATTGTTCGGTAGCGGCGGAACCTCTTGAACCGCTTCAGGTGCAGGGGCTGCGAAGGGATCTTGAAAGCTGCTTGGGGGTTGTTCCGCCGGAGCCGTGTTTTCCACCGGTGCGGTGT
>DDSI01000039.1 GCA_002343335.1 Bacteriovoracaceae bacterium UBA2394 | reverse complement strand
GTTCGAGGAATATTCAAACAGGTAATGGTCGTTTGGACTTTCCACGTCCACTTTGAGCTGAATCGGAATTCGAACGTCCCTTCGCTTGTCGTAGGCTTTCGCCTTCGCGGGACGCATCCGATTGGCGCGACTGCTCGATCGCGTCGAAGTGTATTTGCTTAACTTGGCCATCCACCCTCACTTGGAGTAATTGCTTCAAACGAAGTTCCAAACTTCGTTTGCCGTTCCATTCATTCTCGGCGACTTCCGCCAAAAAATCTATGTCGGCAACCCCTCCGCGTTCTAAACTCTGCCATAGCGTAACGTAGGGAGTTTTAAATTGTAAAACAGAGAATGCTGCGCCGCTAGATCGTCGGGGTTTTCCCCAGAGCTTGACATGAATCTCTTTCATGCGCTGCACGCGCTCGATCGAAAACGAATTAACGCGACACATGAAAGGTGGATTTCCAATTCCAAAAGGTTCGAAAGCATCGAGCGCTTCCAACAACATTGCAGGTTCAAAGTGATCCCACTCCAACTCTTCGACGCCGCTTACGCTCACCTTAGATTCCGCTTGCTCGCTCATCGCCAATTCGAACAAATGCCGGAACTCCGCTTGGCTACTGTCTTCCATCGCGACTCCTGCGGCAAGTGCATGGCCTCCGGCGGATTTCAAAAGCGAGGGATTCAACTCCTTTAATTTTTCTAAGGCTGCTGCGAGATGATAGCCGCCTGGGGCGCGCAGCGATCCCTTCCAAAGTGTATTTGCACTCACGCCACCCGTGAGATTGGCCAGCTCATGTTCATCGTCCAATTTCGCAAGCACGCACGCGGGTCTTTCAAATCGCTCCACAAGTTTTGACGCGACAAGACCAACGACGCCCAAATGAAAACTGGAATCCGAAACGATCACGCCCTTTTGAGTAGGCGCTTTTCTAAATGCTTCCTCCGCCATCGCGATCGCTCGCGCAACTTGCTCGTCTTGCATACGACGACGAAGCGAATTTTGCTCCTCAAGCTGTCCGACGAGAAATGCGGCCTCCCCTGGTGTGTCTGCAAGTAAGGTGCGTATGCCAAGATCGGGCTCGCCCACACGACCTGCGGCATTCAAACGTGGGCCGATTAAAAATCCCAGATCTTGCGATTTCATTTTTCGAGAATTTTTTAGGTTCACTTGATTAAGAAGCGCTTGAATTCCCAAGCGTGAACTCGTTCTTACTCGATCCAGCCCTAAACTTACGAGTGCACGATTCGCACCCACCAATTCCGCGCAATCGCAGACCGTTCCGATGGCCACCAGATCCAGCCAAGGCGCCAAAGCGTAGTCGCGAAGTTCCAGTGCTCGTCTAAGCCCCACGATCAAAAGAAAAGCCACTCCCACGCCCGCCAATTTCTTAAAGGGATAATTGCAATCAAGCTGCTTAGGGTTGAGCACGGCATCTGCGGAAACTCGCGTCGCAGGAACCTCGTGATGATCGGTCACCACCACGCCAATGCCCTTGTTTTTCAGAATTGCAATTCCCTCGTGCGACGCAATTCCGCAGTCGCATGTGATGACCACCTTACAATCTGCTTCTCGCGAAAGCATTGACTCCACTCCTGCTGCGGTGACCCCGTAGCCCTCTCGAATTCGATGAGGAATGAAGTATCCAATATTCCAACCCCATTCTTTAAGAATGGAAACTAGAAGAGCGGTCGAAGTCGTCCCATCGACATCGTAATCGCCGTAGACGACCACGCGGTCCTTTCGCTCTCGCGCCTTAAGCAGAATTTGAATGGCCTCTCGATGATCTAAAAGAGAATCAATGGGAGTAGGAAGCTGACTGAGCGACGGATTGAGAAATGCATCGACGGCTTCTTCCGCTTGATACCCGCGCGTCCACAAAAGTTTTCGCAGAACTGGAGAATACCCTCTCGCAAAGGAACTCGGAATCCTGGAGGCTTCCTCCATCACTCGTCCTACGCGGCGGCCGCTTTTCGACGATTTACTTCACGGCCCTTCCACCATTGCTCCATCCACAAGATGACCGGCGCGGCAACAAACACGGAGGAATAGGTCCCTACGATCACGCCAATGAGGAAGGCAAATGCGAAACCATTTATGACCGGACCACCCCAAAGATACAATGCCAGTGTTGCAAGAAAAACAGTTCCCGATGTGATAATGGTTCGTCCTAGCGTCTGATTGATCGCGATATCGATGATTTCCGAAAAAGCCTTTCCTTTCATAGAGCCCGCGACTTCACGGATCCGATCGTAGACGATGATGGTGTCATTGATGGAATAACCCGCCAAAGTCAGCAAGGCGGCCACGGTTGTTAGATCGAATTCCATTCCAAACCAAGCGAAAACTCCCGCCGTTAAACTCACGTCGTGAATCATCGAAAGCACGACGCCCGGAGCATAGACAATGTCAAAGCGCAGGAAGATATAAATGAAGATCAATAAAGTCGTAATTAAAATACTGAGAAGTGCCGCGACCTTTAAATCGGCTCCCACTTTGGCGCCCACAAAATCTACCTTTTGAATTTCCACTCCCTTTGAAGCATCTGTTGCAAGGTCCTTATTGAGGTCCGTTTGGAGCTTTGTCTGAATACTCTTAAAACTGAGCTGATATTCTCTCGATGAATCCCGACCGAAAGGTTGAAAATCGGTGAGCTCTAAAATTCCGAAGCTTGTCGCTTCCACAGCTTTTTTCAAGTCATTGAAAGCTACATCATGGTTCAACGTGAGATAAGCGCGTTCCAATCCTGAGAATCGGAATTTGGACACCACAGGCTGATCGGGCGTTTTTTGAAAAGCCTTAAAGCTTTTTGCAAGATTCCCCTCAATCAATCCCTCTTCGGAAAAATTCGCGGGAAAGTGAACAATATATTCGTCCAGAGGCCGAGTTTGATCTCCTCCAAATGTTTGAACCGAGGCGTCGGGAATTCCTGCCTTCGCGAGTGCCGAGCGGAGGCGCTCCGCATCCACTTTGGATTCTTTTGGAATTCCCAGAATAATTTCCACTCCCCCTGCAAAGTCGACTCCAAACTTAAATCCTTTGGTGGCCATGATGGCAAATGAAGCGATCGTTACAACCAGCGACAACGTCACCAGGATATAACGATACTTCATGAAGTGAAATTTTGTGCCGTAAGGAATTAACTCGAACATACTAATCTTCTCTCCAACACTCTCAGACTGAGAGTCTTTCCACATTGACTCGCGCTAAATACCAGTCATAAATCCACCGCGAGAACCAAACCGATGCGATATAGTTCGCGACAAGACCCAAAATGAGGGTCACCGCAAATCCTCGAATGGGACCCGTCCCAAAATTGTAAAGAACCACACCGGCGATCACCGTCGTCAGGTTGGAATCGAGAATGGCTCGATGAGCATTCATGTAACCAGCCTCTAGTGCTGCACGCACTCTTTTGCCGGCCCTCATTTCCTCGCGAATCCGCTCGATAATAATGACATTTGCATCGACAGCCATCCCAATGGTGAGGACGATCCCGGCGATACCTGGCAATGTCAGAGTGGCTTGAAACAAAGCCATCATCGCGAGCAACATCGAAATATTAACCACCAAAACGACGTCGGCTAAAAAGCCACTCCATCGGTAATAAATCATCATGAAAAGGATCACCATAAGAGCGCCAATCAATGTGGCAAAAATTCCTTGGCGAATGGAGTCTTCGCCCAAACTCGCTCCCACAGTCCGATTTTCTAAAATTTCCACGGGAGCGGGTAGCGCACCGGTTCGAAGAACGAGGGAAAGATCCTTCGCCTCTTTCATCATTTCTTGCTGATTTCGATTTCCAAGTTGAATGCTTGCCGCCGCTTGAAATGCAGGAATCTTATGTCGAATGACGGGCGCGCTCATTACGACTCCGTCGAGAGTAATGGCGAGCAATTTTCCCACATTTGCTTCAGTCACCTTTTCGAAAGTTTCAGCTCCTAACTTCGTGAAGCGAAGCGCAACTTCCGGGCGTCTCGTATTGTCGTCGTAAGAAACGCGCGCATCTTCCAATCCTGATCCGGTTAAAACTGTTTGTTCTTTCAAGAGATAAGGCGTCAGCGCCACCTCTTTACTCCTTGGATCGACACGCTTTTCAAAACTAATTTCAGTGCCAGCGGGCAACTGCGCCTTGACGACTTTGTTCAACCGCTCCAAATCTGCGCGTGTAAAATTGTTTTTAAACTGCGCTTGCTCCCGAGCTTTATCGACGATGGTCTCTAACTGGCCAATGTTCATCGAATCGTCGACCATCTTAAATTCCAGCAGCGCCGTTCGACCAATAAGTTGGATCGCTCGCTCGGGATCTTGAATTCCTGGCAACTGAATCAAGATGCGGTCCGATCCTTGAATTTGAACGACGGGCTCTGCCACACCGAATTCATCGACTCGACTGCGAATAATCTCCTTTGCCTGCTCCAAAGACATTTGCGCAATTTGCGCTTCATGCTGCGGCTCTAGCTTCACCACCATGGAGGTGCTCGTTTGATCGGCCACCGTCAGTACTCCGTAAAAGTCTTTCAAAAGAGTCTCAAAACTCGCCACATCCTGTGGATTTGCAAATGTTAAGTTGATCCCTCGCTCTCCCTGAGCGCGTTGAATCGTGGAGATAGGAATGTTTTTATCTTTCGCTCGGGTTTGGAGATCTCCCATGAATTTATCGATTTCCACGTCGAGCGCTTTTTCCACTTCAACACCGAGGACCACATGGATTCCACCGCGAAGATCCAAACCCAAATTGAGTTTCTTTGCGGGGAGATAGCGATTCAGAAAAAATGTTTCCGGCGTGAACGACGGAATGAGAATGAGTAAGGAAAGGATCAAAGTCCCAAAGATGATGGCTAAACGCATTTTAATTACCTTCCCGCGACGGCCGCTACTGAGGACTTCGCTTTTTCGACTCCAGATGGCGCCTTCGACGCCACCGTCTGTCGCTCCACCCGGATCTTCACATTCTGATCCACTTCGAGAGTTACGATATTGTCCGCAATGGAATGAATTTTTCCAAAAATCCCCGCCTGGGTGATCACCTCATCCCCCTTTTGCAGTGAATTCACAAATTCCTGATGCTTTTTTACCTTCTGACCCTGAGGACGAATGATGAAGAGATAAAACACCAAGAACATGAGGACCAAACCCAAAATAGTCCCCCAGTCCATCCCCTGAGGAGCGGCCGTGGGTTGCGCCTGAGAAACCAAAGCGCTGTAAATTGTCATGAATTTCATAGGGATGAAGGTAAGAAGAAGCCTTACGAGTGTAAAGCTAAAATGCCCGCTTCCGGGTAGCTCTCTACCGTCTTTTCCACTCCGAGAAAGATGTTTTTAGGATCTTCCAAGAACTCCTTGGCAAAGTCTGAAAAACTTCCATCGGCTATTCGGCCACGAATCTCATGCATGAGGTCCAAGAAATAGACAATGTTATGCAAGGTCGCGAGTCTGCCGCCGAGCGCGTCGCCAATCATCAAAAGGTGTCTCAAAAATGCTCGGGAGTAATTTTTGCAGGTGTCACATCGGCAATTTTCATCGATCGGACGCTTATCTTCTTGATATTGCGCATTGAATAAATTGAGCCGGCCATGGCGGGTCATGACGATGCCGTGCCGTCCATTTCGAGATGGAAGCACGCAGTCAAACATATCCACGCCGCAGGAAACCGCAAAAACCAAATCGCGAGGAGTGCCGACGCCCATCAAATAATGAGGTCGATCGGTCGGAAGAACACCTCGAAGTGCGTGAAGGGTGCGAACAAAAGTCATTTTCTCTTCACCCACACTCATTCCCCCGATGGCGATTCCTTCCCAAGGATCCCTGCCGACTTCGAGCTGTAAAAGATCGCGCAGAGACTTTCGACGGAGTTCATCAATACTTCCGCCCTGAATGATCGGAAAAAGAGCTAAATCACTTCGAGATCTGGCTGCTCGCGCGCGCTCGGCCCAGCGCGTGGTGCGCTCGACGGCCTCTTTCACCTCAAAAGGTGTTGCCGTGGCGGGAGGACATTCATCGAGAACCATCATGACGTCCGATCCAAAACATTCTTGAATTTGAACCACTTTCTCCGGGTTCAAATGAATAGTGTCGCCATTCTCGGGATTCTTGAAGGTCACGCCTTCATCCGTAATTTTTCGTTGCTGAGCCAGAGAGAAAATCTGAAAGCCACCTGAATCGGTGAGAATGGGTCGATCCCATCCGATGAAGGAATGAAGCCCTCCCATCCTTCCGATGAGATCCGTCCCTGCTCGCACATACATATGATAAGTGTTGGCGAGCATGATGGGAGAATCGGTGGAGCGCAATTCGAAGGAGGAGATTCCACGCACCGTTCCGTAGGTGCCCACCGGCATAAAGACAGGCGTTTCAAGCGCGCCATGCTTAAGGTCGAGCCTCCCCAGTCTCGCAAAGGTCTTTTTATCTTCCTGCCTAACGTGAAAATTAGTCATTCAATGAACATCCCATCGCCGTAACTAAAAAGCCGATACTGATTTCGGATCGCATAGTCATAGACATCTCTCCAGCTGGGAGCCAACGAATTTTTCTCAGACCCACTGCCGCCGCTTAGGAATGCGCTTACCATGGCCAATAGGCTCGATTTCGGCCAATGAAAATTGGTGATGAGCCCATCCACCACCCGAAACGAATAGGGGGGATAGATGAAAAGATCCGTATAAAAATCCTCTGGGGACTCACCCCGCTCGGTCCGGAGAGCTGCGGATTCGAGCGCTCGCGTGACCGTTGTTCCCACTGCAATGACTCGGCCCCCTCGAGCCCTTTGCTCCGTCACCCGCGTCCAAGCGGAGGGCGGAATTCGAACGGGTTCACGATGAAGTTGATTCTTCTCGAGCGCTTCATTCTCGAGAGGCGCAAAAGTACCGGCACCCACTCCAAGAGAAACACTCAGTCGCTCCACTCCTGCCAATTCAAGCGATTGTAAAAGTTCTGCATCAAAATGAAGAGATGCCGTCGGAGCCGCGACCGAAATGAGCGAATTCCTTTGGGAAAACATCGTCTGATAATCTTCTTCATCGCATGAGCCCTCGTCCTCCGCGCGCTTTTCTCGCTCTCTCCTTATATAGGGGGGCAGAGGGACCCGTCCGTGAACATCTAAATAACTTCGAAAAGCCGACTCCGAGACGTTAAGGATCGCCTCCTTTTCATGTCGCGCCACGACCTCTACATAGCGGCCATCTTCTAATTGAATTCGCTCCCCCGAGACTACTTTGCCTTTGAGCCAAACCTGAATGCATTCCGATTCTGTGGGTCCCAAGTAAAGCCCTTCCAACTGCGCACCGGTTGTTCGCTTCGCAAAAAAGAGAGCGGGAATGACATGGGTATCATTGGTCACAAGAAGATCACCCCGCTTCAAGTACTGAGGAAGGTGGAGGAACGTGGAGTCTTGAAAAGGCGAATGGGAACTCTTTCGACGGATCACCAACATCTTTGCCGCCGATCGAGGCTGAATAGCTTTGGTCGCGATCAAATCAGGGGGGACGTCATAATCGAAATCAGAGACGAACATCGAGCGTCTTCGTACTCAAATTAGATAGATTAAGGAAGAGGTCGGTCGACCTGAATGACGGGATCGCTCTTAAGAAGATGCTCATCATAAGCATTGAAATCTACCGTGAAAAAAGCCCCTTGAAATGAAGGCGGCTCCGTCGACCCCTCCGGGCGGGCTCCTACGAATTGCACACGCCCTACTTTAAAGTCCGCAGGAACACTGGAAAGAATGTCGATTTGAGGGACGATTCGACTCTCCTTAAAGTTTCTAATTTCTCTGTCGAAGGCCGCCTTGAATGCGCGCTCACCTACGCTCTTAAAATTGAAAAGGAAGCGCAGACCCCGATCCAAGACATTGCCCAAATTCTCCGGTGGAAAATCAGAGTGGAGTGACAATTTATATCCCGTGATGACTCTTTTACCTTCTCGATTTTCGACAAAGTTTTCCACTTGAATGTCTAGAGGGATGAGGAGTTGAAATTTCTTCGTATCCACATTGAAAAGGGTCATTCCAAAAACGAGATCGGCGGGACGACCTAAAAGATCTTTCAGAGGTCCCGTAAATTTGAGGGCCTTTTGAAAGAAGTTCGGTTGGTTTTCAAAATCAAACTCGAAGGCAGCCACATATTGCTGAGTGCCATCATTTCTCCAATTCGGCTTTACGAGAACATCCGTAATTGCGAAATGACGAAGCTTTCCGGATTTAAAAGCTTGTTGGTAAACTTTTTCTATTCGATCGCGAACATCGCCTTCGTATCGTTGAATGACTTCCCGCGCATAGGACGCACTCATGGTGACATAGAGCGTTTCGTCCGGATTTCGAACGGAGGGAATC
>DDSI01000156.1 GCA_002343335.1 Bacteriovoracaceae bacterium UBA2394 | reverse complement strand
ACACTACACGTTTCCACTGCAACAAATAGAACCGTCTTTCCCTGTACACCTCGGCATATCTCTGCGGCTCGTGATAATCCTGACACCCCTGCCGCACATCCAAGGCCTACAATCGGAAGTCGGGCCACTGACGTTGACATGGAGAGGGCCTGGGCAATTCGGATATCCAGACTCGGGACGGCCATTCCGGTTGACGTTGCGACAACAATCGTCGTCACATCCGTTGGTTGTAGGCCGGCATCCGCCAGGGCTCGTTTTGCAGCAGTCGCACCGAGACGTGTTGCTTCCTCAAGGAAGACGTCGTTCATCGCACCAAAACCACGCTCTTCGGCATACCATTCGGGTGGACGAACAAAGTATCGACGTTGGATATGATCGTGTTGAAACGTTTCGAGAACCTTCCGAAGTTTTTCGGGCAGATCCGTAAACATCGACTCAACAATAGAACGCACCTCACTCTGTCCAGCGGCATACGGTGGAACTGCCGTACCCAATCCGGCAAGGTAGACCTTCATAGCACCTCTGGGCCATCCGGCTCAACAGTCGCACACGTATTCCGGAATGCTAACTGTGAAACACGTTTACGATGATCACTCTTCCAGTCAATACGCGGACGTTCCGCATCGGCTGGGACGTAACCGAGTCGATACAAGGCCATAAGCTCAAGATCTTCCGGAACCTCAAGTATTGTCTTGAGTTCGTCCCACGCTCCAGGAATCTCCATCGGTGTACTGATAAACTGTATTCCCATTCCAAGATCGGCGCAGAGTAACCAGATGTGTTCAACAGCCATTCCCATGGACAGAGTGCAGTAGAAGGCACTCAGATCACCGGGCACATATTCCTCCTTTGTGAGCAACACAGCAAGGATCAGTGGCGAAGATTCAATCAACGCTCGATTATCGTCACCCAACAAACGTGCAACACCAAGGGATGACAGAAGCTTCATAGCCTTGTCGGTGAGGACCTGTTTGAGAAAGGGGCGAAGGGGGCCTGGCATTTTATCAACGAGTATACCATCGCGCCGTTCTTCCATTTCTGCTGCACTGAATCGGAAGTACTTCCGATATCGGCGAAAGAACCGTCCACCTTCCATCAGCTGCGTCATCGTACGACCACCAATTGCGGCAATTTTTCCACGCACCTGCGTGTCATCGATGAGAACAAACCGCCATGGCTGACTGTTAAAGTGACTCGGAGCACGGCTCGCTGCTTCTATAATCATCCGCTGATGTTCAGCAGAAACGGGTCGACCATCAAACGGACCGTTTGTTGTCCGTCGTCGCTTAAATGCCTCACGCAATTCCATGGAATGCCCCTCAGATATCCGTTGTCGCTTCGCGATACAAGCCATCGATTACCGATGCATAGCGTCGTTCGGCCTCACGGCGTTTGATCTTTAGTGTTGGCGTTAACAAACCGTTTTCAACGGTAAAGGGTTCATTGAGAAGGGCAAAACGACGAATTCGTTCGTGTTTTGCCAAGTCGCGCTGCCGACGGAACAGATCGTCACGAAGTGCAGCACGCAGTTCTTCATCATTCAATGCTGATTCCCACGAACCAAAGGTTTTTCGTTTCTCGGCAAACCAGGATTCTACGTACGTTCTATCCGGAACAATCAGTGCAGTACAGAATTCGCGTCCATCACCAATCAGCAGTACTTGTTCAATAAAGGGTGACGTTACAACGAACGCTTCAATCGGACCCGGTAGAATGTTCTTGCCACCACTACTGATGAGAATGTTTTTCTTTCGATCCGTAATTCGAAGTTTACCATCGGACGTAAATGTTCCAATATCACCGGTGTGAAACCATCCTGCCGTATCGATGACGGCTGCCGTCTCTTCGGGTTTCTTATAATACCCCATCATGATCATGGGTCCGCGCACGCAAATTTCTCCATCGGGGTCGATTTTGAATTCAACACCGGCAAACGCAGGTCCGACGGTTCCAATCTTTAATCGGCCCGGCATATTACACGACAGCAAACAGCTCTCGGAAAGCCCGTAGCCTTCCAGAATTGTAAATCCCGCGTAGTAAAAGAATTCCGCAATTTCTGGAGAAAGCGGTGCGCCTCCACTTACAAAAAATTCCGCTCGACCGCCCGTAATTGCGCGAATTTTTTTGAAAACGAGAAGGTCAAATAATTTGTACGTCGCCGCCAAATGCAGCGGAAGTTTCTTGCCATGATAAAGATACTTGAAAGCTTTCTTTCCAACAGCCATCGCCGCGTAGAACAGCTCCTTACGAAGGGGCGGCGCATTCTTTACCTTTTCCTGAATCTTCGCATACATCTTTTCGAAAATTCGAGGAACCGCGCACATGATCTGAGGTCTTACTTCCTGAACGTTCTCAATCAATTTATCCAAGCTTTCGGCAAAATAAACATGCACGCCGATCTGAATCCAAATGTTGTGAATGGTTCTTTCATAAATATGACTGAGGGGCAGAAACGAAAGCGTAATCTTATTTTCTTCAATTCCAGGAACCGCTTTTAGAATGGCCGTCAAATCCGACATCATATTGCGGTGATTATGCATCACTCCCTTGGGCTCACCGGTCGTACCCGAGGTGTAGAGCAAAAGGCACATGTCTTCTTCATTGATTTGAGGCAACAGCGCTTCGGCTTCTCGCTCCGACATCGCCGTCTTTAAAAAATCTTCGGCCTTCATGAGCTGCAAGCCATTGGGAATGATCGGATTCGGAATCGAATCCCAAAGCACAATGTGTTTCACAGTTTTTAATCCATGAAGAGCTTGGATGCGAGAAAGATGGTGAGCATCTGAGACAAATAAAACTGTCGTTTCCGAATGATCGAGCAGGTATTGAATCTGCTCTTCGGTGCTCGTCGAATAAATGGCCGTCGTTGCTCCTCCGAGCCACTGCGCAGCGTAGTCTGTGAGCATCCATTCAAATCGATTCTCAGAAAAAATGCAGATTTTCTGGCCGCGGGAAAAGCCGAGAGCTTTTAATCCGGCCATCGTTCGCAGGACGAAATCCAACGCCTTTCCGTAGTTCGTTGGCTCCCACTTTCCATTTACCTTCTTAAAGTAGAGAGAATGTTCAGGATGCTTCTTTGCACGCCGATAAAAACCCTCAGGCAGGGTGCGACCTAGCAATCTTGGGTCGGAAAGATCTGCTGCAAAAGAACTGGTTTTACTCATCGTACTTTTTACGGTTGAGGACTCGATAACGCCTCCGCGACTATCTCTGAGACATCGCGAACTTGTATATCTTCGCGCTGCTTGGATTTAAGACCGTCCGACATCATTGTCATACAGAACGGACAGGCTACACACACGGTACCCGCCTTCGATTCTATCACCTCATCCGCGCGATTTTGATTGATTCTTGTCCCTGTCTTTTCTTCGAGCCACATCCGCCCACCACCGGCTCCGCAGCAGAATCCCTGTTTTTTGCTGCGTTGCATCTCAATCGGTTTGGCGTTCGTGATCTCTTCAATAATCTCACGCGGTGCCTCATAAATATCGTTGTACCGGCCGAGATAGCAAGAATCGTGATAAGTCACATTCGATATCTTTCTGTCATCAATCTTGATTCTGCCTTCCTTCAAAAGATCTCTAATATACTCAGCGTGATGGATCACTTCATAGTGACCGCCAAAATCCGGATATTCATTCTTAAGCGTATTAAAGCAATGCGGGCAGGACGTAAGAATTTTTCGCACATTATAGCGCGACAGAGTTTCCTTATTTGCCATGATCATCTGCTGACCTAAGTATTCATTGCCCAGTCGACGCGCAGTTTCGCCATTGCACTTTTCTTCTTTGCCCAGGATTCCAAACTTAACTCCGGCCACTTGGAGAATCCGAACGATAGAATCCACGACCTTCTTGTTCCGATCGTCGAAGGACCCTGCGCACCCGATGTAATAGAGAAATTCAAAATCAGCGTCGGCCTCATACTTAGGCACGCCTTTCTCAAAGAGCCACTCTTGACGAGATCCTTCGTTGAATCCCCACGGATTCGAGCTCGACTCCCAATTTCGAAAGGCATTCGTCGCTTCCTCAGGATTCGATCCCTTGTTCAAAACCAGAGCGCGCCGCATTTCCACGATCGAATCCACGTGATCGATCATGACGGGGCATGCTTCCACGCAAGCACCGCAAGTTGTGCAATCCCATACCACTTCATCCGAGTAGGTATCGGGCACTAGATCTTTCGCGTAGATGGCGCGCTCGCTGTCGGAAAGTTTTGCAAGCGCAGCATCGTCCGCGGGCAAAACTACGCCGTGACCGGCGAGCTTCAGCAATATCGGTTTTCTTTCTGTGACCGTGGCCCTCAAATTAATCATGAGCGATTTAGGCCGAAGGGCTTTATGGGTCGTCGCCGTTGGACAAAATTCGTTGCAACGCCCGCACTCGGTACACGCGTACGAGTCGAGCATGTTCTTCCAAGAAAGTTCTTCCGCCTTTTCCGCTCCAAATTTCACGACGGTCTCATCCTCCAAATTCAATTTGGATAAACGACCGCGCGGTTCTGTCTTTGCAAACCAAACATTCGGCGCAGCCATCATGACGTGAAAGTGCTTAGAGAAAGGTAAGTAATTCAAAAATCCGAGGACAATGGCCAAGTGCGCCCACCAAAATGTGTAGAACACGTTGGCAGAGAGTTCACCTTCTGGAAAAAATCCGGCGAGCCAATTTGCCACAGGTTTCCAAGTTGCAAAAGCATCGACGCCGTTATGAATATGGACCGCGTTGGCTAAAAGATTGGTGAGGTTTAATCCCCAAATCATGCTCAAAATGAAATAAGCATCCGCACTCGACTTCCAAGAGTTGTCTGCCATCCGTTTAGGCTTCACAAAGATTCGTCGGTAAAGAGCAAAGGCCACACCGACAAAAACAAAGGCGTTAAAAAAGTCCTGGCTGAAGACGAAGTAGCCGTAGCCTGTGGCGCCGAGGAATCTTTCGAAATCGCCCCCACCGCTCAGCCCGTGATAAAACCACTCGAACGTTCCGAGGGTCAAAATGACGAATCCCCAAAAGATAATGAAATGAATGATTCCTGGGATCGGCTGTCTCAACAGCTTTTCATGGTTGAAAACATTGCGAATAAAAATGGCAATCCGCTCAGCGAAATGCCCCCATCTATTCTTAGGCTTGCCCATAGCCAGGCCACGGACGATATCCCCAAAACTGGAAGCAAAGGCCAGAAAGGCCACGCTCAGCACGATAACAGTCGAAATCTGAAGTAATCCCATAGGTTTAACTTTAAACTGGGGCGGAGCCTGCAGCGACAAAATTTGTCGGGCATTCCCGCGGGAGTTTTCATAGAGATTGCCGCTTTTTTGACCGACACATTGTGCCGTGTCGTCTGGAAATGGCTTTTAAACGGATTCGCGGCGGTATGGAAGGGCATGCTCTTTGCAATACCTAACTGCGTGGTGAAACTGACTTTAAAAGTAGCAATCTTAGGCCTCCTCTCAACCGCGATCCTTCTCCCTGTTTCCCAAGCTTCTGCCCGCGAAATGAAGCACCTGACTCCTTCAATGGGACTCAGTGATATTCCTGAAGGG
>DDSI01000157.1 GCA_002343335.1 Bacteriovoracaceae bacterium UBA2394 | reverse complement strand
GGTGTAGGGATTGTAGCCGGAGTCCGCCACCAAAAAAGTTTTGGGGTTCGCCCCCTGTCGCTTCGCGAGGATCGGCTCCGAGAAGATAAACCCCTGCTGAGAATATTTCTTATTGTGCAAAAACTCTGCGACGCCGCCATTGTAGGGAACGATCTTGGCTTTACCGAAACCATATTTTTTTTCCAAAAATGCAACATAGGCCTGCCCTTTTGACATGGCGACAATGCCATCGGATTTAAAAACATCCGCGAGCGATTTATACCCCTGCTCTTCATGAGTCATAATGGCGTTCGGAGCCGTTTGGTAGACGGCGAAAATCGCGACGACATCCGCACCGCGATCTTGCGAGAGAATCACTTCACTCGCACTCACCGTTCCAAAATCGAATTTTCCGGCGCTCACCATTTGTACGACAGGCGCGCCCGCTCCGCCCGGCACGAGCTCAACATCCAGACCGCGCTTGGCGAATTCATTACCTTCCTTCGCCGCGTAAAATCCGCCGAACTCAGGCTCCGGCACCCAATCGAGTGCTAAGCGGACAGAAATTTTCTTAGTCGGAGCTTCTTCTGACAGAGTAGGTTTTTGAGCTTCCACGCTTTCGCGTTTCGCCTGATTGAGGAGTAAGAACCCAATGGCGGCGAGCATGGCAATTTTGAAAAGACGTGAGAATTTTTCCATGCCCAACGTGTAGCGAAAAGCTCGCTACACGTGAATTTCGAAGATGTGAAATCTTATTGGAACGAGAAGTTAGGTGCGCCCATGTCGCAATCAACTCCCGAGCCATCCACTTGACCCATACCGTTCACGACAAACGTGCCTCGGGTAGAGCCTGCAACAACAAATGCGGACCCCAAGGTAATGGGATCGCCAGGACTAAATGCTTGACCCTCATCTGTCCCGCCCGTTGAAAGATAAATTGCGATGCGGTCCTCGCCAATCACGCGCCCTCCGCCATCGTTGGAACCCGTGCAGGTGCTAACGGTTCCGTCAACCAACGTGCTCGATCCCGTGGAATCCGTTCGACAAATGTCGATCAGATACTCTTCCCCAGCAGTGCAAACGCCCTCGGTCGTCTCAGGAATGAATTTTAAGTTATCGCTAATCTCGAAGATCACGCAGGGATAGGTTCCGTCTGCGAGCTCTCCAGATCCTAAAGTCGGATTTCCCAAAAAGTTTGTGTAGGAAGGGTTGTCGTTCGAAAAAAGCGTGATTGGACTTGAGCAATTTGTCGAGGCCGACACCGCGACTTTATAAATCTTTAACATCATCTGGGTCGGATTCACGGCACTCAATCCGTCTGTCGTACCCGCTCCTCGGATCGTCACATTCCCACCGTTATCGCTACAAGCCGAAGCCAAAGCACTTACAAAAATAAATGAAGCCCAATTTTTCGATGTCATTCTCAAAATCCCCCTATGGGTTATTTTGAGGAGTCCGATGATGAGCGGTAAAGAAAATTCGGGCGGATAAGTTCACCACACCGATCCAGAGCAATGCGATAAGAGAAGCTAAAAGAACGGCCGCAAAGACTACGTCCACCCGTTGCCTTGTCCGGGCGACATCAATGAGCCCCCCCAGTCCTCCACCGGCGATAAACTCCCCGACCACGGCGCCGATGACCGCAAGACCAATCCCAATCCGAAATCCCACGAAAATTTGAGGAAGTGCGTGAGGAAATTGAAGTTTAAAAATCCTCTGCCAAAGGGAAGCTTTATAAAGCCGAAATAAATCCAGCAAATTGGGATCTGTCATTTGAAATCCCGTAAGCGTGTTGGCGAGAATGGGAAAAATCGAAACGATGAAACTGGATGTCACAACGGTAGGTGCACCGTATCCAATCCAAATAACAAGGAGAGGGGCAATCGCCACGATCGGCACGGTCTGGAAAAAAACCGCGTACGGAAGAAATGCCGCTCTCACATAATCATTCATAGAAAATAAGATTCCGGCGGCTAATCCCACCAATGCGCTCAACGTAAATCCAAGTGCCGATGTCCATGCAGTATCGAGAAAAGCGATCCAAAGATCTGAGGAATCGACCGTGGCGGCCGTCCAGACATCCGACGGCGCCGGCACCAAATAGGATGGCAATATTCCAGAACGAACCAGCGCTTCCAATCCAAGCGTCATCAGCGTGAAGAGCAGAATCGGAAGAAGGAATCGCACACTGGAAGTTAATTTCATTTGATGGCCTCATAATGAAGAGTCATTTCACGATTAAATTCCGGCGAGGTCTTCACGCTCCAGTCGCGCTTTCCAGGTTTTATTTCTAACTTTCGATCCAAAATGAGCTTCCCGGGATGCGCGGAGAGCACGAAGGTGCGATTGGCTAGAAAGAGCGCCTCGGAAATAGAGTGTGTCACAAAGATGACCGTCATCCCCGTTCGCTCCCATAGCGCGCGCAAATCTTCATCTAATTTTTGTCGAGTCATCTCATCGAGTGCGGCGAAGGGCTCATCTAAGAGTAAGAGCTGGGGTGACGTCACAAGCGCACGTGCAAGCGAAGTTCGCATTTTCATTCCACCTGAAAGTTGATGAGGATATCGATGGCGGGCATCCGATAATCCCAATTGTAAAATCGCCGAGTCCACACGCGCTTTATCCATCTTTCCAAGCAACTCGAGTGGGAGCTGCACATTCTCTTCCAGAGTTCGCCAAGGCATCAAATGCGATTCCTGAAAAACATACGCCGTAGAGCCCTCCGAAACAGAAACAGAACCCTTCGTAGGACGATCCAACCCGGCGATCAGCCGCAGTAAGGTAGACTTTCCGGAGCCCGACGGTCCCAGGATCGAAACAAACTCACCCGCCACGATGGAGAAGTTCAAGTCTTCTAGCGCGACCACATTGGATTGAAAAATCTGGGAGACCTCTTGAATAGATACAGAAAGACCTGACCTTTGAGTGGCATTCACAATGAAGATTCTCAATTCCCCATTAGATGAGAGAAACCCTCTTTGAGTAGACCGAAAACGACAAGCCCCAGCTGTGCTCCGGATGGTCCCTCACGGCGATATTTATCGAAGGAATAACGATCACAAAATGAATAGAGCTTCTCAAAAATATACGTGTCGCCCATACGCACCCCTTCCAAAGGAAGCTTGGTAGAGAGCGTGTCCAACCAAAGACCCGAGGCTACCATGTGCGCAGATTGAATCACACCCTGATGCGTGTAGCCATGCACCGCCAAGACCACGCCAGAATTTTCCATGCTGATTTTCGGTCGAAGGCCGCGAAAGAAACTGAATGTCCCGCCCCGATGAAGCATCTCATCCGGAATCGCGACTTTCATAATGAGATGCTGACCCTTGGATCGAGGACTTCGAGTCACTTGTTTATTTTCGCAACTCGACGTTCTCTCTAACTGCCCCTCATAGAACTCCATGAGATCCACGCTGTCCTCGCGACCAGGATGATTATTCTCACCGGTATCCGCTTGAAATCGAACGCGCACCTTCGCACCGAGGGCCATCAACGTAACGATCAATGGAGAATGAAAACTCCCCCATCCGATTTCGCCACCGACCGTGCGACGATTTCGAATTTGTGGAGTGCTTGTCGCAAGAACGGCATCCAAAATGGCCGGCGCATATCGCGCTAAATAAGAATCCGCAGCAAGACTCGAAAGAGTGGCTGTAGAGCCAATGCCATACTTTTGATTTTCTTCTCGAATGTCGGATAGGACTTCCAAATTACCGATGTGCAAAATTGCCTTTAAGCTCGGACTCAGCCCTTGGGGAAAATCCGTATGAAAACGTAAAATGTGAGTCATGCCCGCGGCAATTTTCAATTCTTTGCCTCGTCGATCGAGAATCTCGAAGGCCTCGGATAAATATTGAGGACTCAAAAATTCCATCAGGGTTTTCTCACTCTCATGCGCGCTTGACCTTCAGATGCAGGCGGAAGGCCAACCCCTTCGATCGAATCGAGAATTTTTTGATATCCCGTGCAAGCACAGAGATGTCCCTTCAAGCTCTCTCTAATTTCCAAACGCGAAGGATTTGTATTCTGATGAAGAAGCGCCGTGCCCGTCATCAACATGCCGGGAATACAAAAACCACATTCTAGCGCCGAATTTGTGAGAAAAGCTTCCTGAAGTGGTGTGAAGCGATCCTTTTCATTGATGCCTTCGATCGTTGTAACTTCTTTGTGCGCGAGTTGCCCCATCAACATGAGACAAGCATTGGCGATCTGACCGTCCACCCAAACAGTGCAAGCTCCGCACTTACCTTCGCGACATCCCTCTTTTGTGCCGAGCAGTTTCAAATCCGTTCGCAAATAATCGAGCAACCGTTGAAACGGGCTAACTTCTGAACGCATCGGTCGGCCATTCAATGTCCATTCAATCAACATCGCTACTGATTCCTCTTAAAGTTGAGCGTATGTACGGTCGATTTTCGTCGGTTGGGATACATAAACTCCAACGACATCGGAATTTTATCGAGCACGACACCCTTTGCATCATGGATTGCGTTCACTAAACTTGCCAACACTGCCGACATGACAACATCCGCAATCCCGCGAGCTCCAAAAAGTTCCGGCTGTTCTTCAGAGTAGTCTTGAACCTTATATTCAATCGGAAGCACCGTGACTTCTTCCGGCCCATCGAGCGGAGTCGGAATGGGCTGTTCTTCACGATTTCCACTCGAAAATAACGTGGCCATCGCCCAAGACACGGCGGAATCGACTTCAATTTCCAACCCTTTGCCGTAAAGCACGGGGCCTGCATCCAAAATTACTTTTACAGATTCCACACGAACTTCTCCGGTGAGCGGATGAAAGCTCACGCGCGAAACGGCTCCCGCCGCACATCCATGCGGACGCTCAGCGCCTTTCAATATATAAGAGGCTTTTAAATCATGAAGTGAATGCGTGAATCCAAGTTCGCGGTAGCCCATCTTTCGATTTGCCTGCTGATCAGCAACGGCACCGTCCTTTAAAATCACATGGGGCGTTCCTAAAACTTTTTGACCGGCTGCAATGAGCCTCTCTTTCAGCAACTGAGCGGCATGCCATGTGGCCTGCGCCATATAGTAAAATTCTGGATAGGTTTCCCGACGCGCGGGCTTATCAAAATCCAATCGCATTTTGCCTTCCACCGTGAAAGCTTTCGGGTGCGTCTTTAAAACGGTGGCGGCAATTTCACAGAGCGCGGACTTCACGCGTAGGTCGAGCGTGAGGTTGGATGTGCGAATCACAAATGATCCCGAAGGCTGCAGATCGATACTGACTTCGCTGTAATCAAACTCCTTCAGCGTCGTCGGCTGAAACATTTGAAAGCCGTAACCACGGCCCGCGATAAACTTTTCATCCCAAAGCGGACGATTGCGATCGATCGGCACGAGTTCAAAGGGTCTCTCGTAGCGCTCCACTTGCTCGAGCACTTGGTCGAGCCCTGAGAAATCTTCTCGCTGATTTTCAATCCGAAGCTCGAGAGGTTTTACTTCCAGCTTCTTCGCAATCTCTTCCACCAATTGCTCGGTGACCCAAGTGACGGCGGTAAGTCCTTCGCCTTTGAGCGCTCGACGAGGGTGCGTAGGAGTAAGAATAATTTTTCCCTCCAGCCCCACGTATCTAAATTTATAAATCCCCGCGACATGTTCGAGCGCCTTTTGAAGCGCGAGCTCGGCATTGCCTTCGTACGAGCCCACGTCCAAACGCAATTCCCCTCGAAGCTCCACCAGTCGATGTGACTCCGGATCATAGCGAATCCCCAGTTTTCCAGCATAACCGTACGAGCCGATGTCTTGGGTTTCTTGATGCAGGTGTAGTCGCACAGATCGCCGCGTAAGATGAGCAGCAATGGCCAAGAACGCGATTAATTCCCGCTGCTGTCGCCCTCCGAACTGTCCACCAAGATGCGACTCCTTCGCCTGCAATTTCTCATGCGAAACACCAAGGACCTGAGAGAGCCACATGCGCTGGGACTCCGAGAGAAGTGCACCGATATGAAAATTAAACGATTCATCTTTTTCTTTGAATTCTACCCAGCCTGACTCAGCCTCCAAGTAACGAGCCTGCAACGACGGAAACTCAAACGTAGTCTCTACCAATTGAAGATCCTCAGCGTTTGAGGCCTTGCCCAATTCAAATTTCACCGATCGAACTTCTTCCTCCTGCGGAAGGGGTGCCGGTTTCCAATCGATGACTAAAAGATCCTTCGCCTTCTCCAAGGCGTCTTGACTCTCGGCCACGATCAGCGCGATGGGTTCCCCCACGTAACGCACTTCCTTTTCCGCCAAGATGAGCTGCGATTTTTTAGCGCGCGCCCCGAAGGAGGCATTTTGCGGAATATCGTGCGCTGTGATGACGCGAAGCACACCTTCAACCTTCATCGCTTCCTTTGAATCGATTTTCGAGAACGTGGCGCCAGGATGAGGGCTTCGAACCACCTTTACATGGGCAACATCCGCTGGAAGTAACGCGCAGAGATAATCCGTTGGGTAAAAAGCTAGTCCTCGAATCTTGTCCTTCTCCTCCTGCGAGTAGAGCGAAAAAAATCTTCGGATATAAGCTGAATCGCTGATGCTCACTGGGCTCTATGCTCTACCAAATCGATGTTCGAAATCAATTTCGCAAACAGGTTAACTCCTAGAAATTCCTTGCAATTCACCCTATGCCCCCAGAAAATCTTAGATAAGGCCACCACGCCAAAACCGTTTTTAGGGGGGAAATCGACCATGGATCCAATGACGACTGCCAATACAGCCGCCACCGCAGGTAACGCGCTGGTAGAGCAACATATGAGCCTCATAGACCGATATTTTGCCGGAGGGTTCTTTATGCACCCAATCGCGCTTGTCGGGTTGATTGCGTTGCTTATCGTGCTGGAACGCTTCCACGCTTTGTATGTGCAAACGAAGTTCGATAAGGCTGCCATTCTTTCGGAAGTTCGAAATGCGATCTACTCGGGCAGACTGGTGGTCGTAGGAACGACGATCATTCACCAAATCATTCAGGCCGGCTTCCATGCCTTTGAAAGATCGGCGAAGGATTCCGAAGTGCAAATCGCCATTGATGCGGCCGCCTCTAAGCATTTCCCAACGGTGGAAAAGCGAACCTCCTATCTTTCCACGCTGGCCAACATCGCGACACTGCTTGGACTGCTTGGAACCATTTCCGGTCTTATTGTCTCTTTCGCAGGCGCGGCGAAAGCCGATCCGAACCAAAAAGCAGAAATGCTTGCTGCGGGGATCTCGGAAGCAATGAATTGTACGGCGTTTGGTCTTTGCATCGCGATTCCGGCTCTTCTGGCCTATGCCTTTTTGCAAGGCCGCACGCAGCGAATTATCGACGACGTCAACGAAGTCGTTTTGGAATCCATGAACTTTGTGATCACGCATCGAGATAAATTGAAAAGCGGCGCTGCGAAAAGCGAAGCCTAACACTTCGAATCGTTCAGGGGAGGAATGGTTATGATGGAATTACTTTGGAAAGTTAAAGAAGCCTGGGAAGCCGGTGGATATTTCATCTATCCGATCCATCTCGTAGGTATTCTGGCAATCTCAATCACCATTGAGAGAATCTACGTTCTCTATTTCAAATCGACGATGAACACGCGTAGTTTTTTAAATCAACTCGCTCCGAGTGTCGGACGAAATGATTTTCAATCCGCCGTTCAGTTTTGCGATTCGATTCAAGCGCCCTCCGCAAAATTGGCAAAGTCCCTGTTGGTCAGAGCCATGAATCGCGGTGGACGAGAAGACATCGAAGCGATGATTGAAGCTTCGCTTGCAAGGGAAGCGCATCCGATTGAGAGACGAACGAGTTATCTCTCCATGCTCGCCAACATTGCGACGTTGCTTGGATTGCTTGGCACGATTTCCGGTCTCATCGGATCTTTTGCCGCAGCGGCAACGGTTGATCCCACGCAAAAGGCCGAACTTCTCGCCAAAGGGATTTCCGAAGCCATGAATTGTACGGCTTACGGACTCGTGGTGGCGATCTTCGCACTGGTGATGTTTGCGCTTTTACAAGGTAAAACGCAGATGTTGCTCGATGATTTGAAAGAAACCGCTTACGAAATTCGATCCATGTTGAATTTTGATCGTAAGAAATCAGCCTAATCGGATCAGAAAAAGGACGGAGGGGTTATGGGCGTAAGTATTGATACGGGGAGTAAGGGTGGACGACGAGGTGTCGACGCGGAGTTGAACCTGATCCCGTTCATCGATCTTCTTTCCGTTTGTATTTTGTTCCTTTTGATGACCGCCGTGTGGGTACAGATTTCGAAAATGTCGGCCTTTTCACAGCCTTCGGGTGAAGCGACCGTACGAAATTCTGAGATCTCTAATATCACCACCGCCAAAGAGGATCGCGATTGGGATGTTCTTCTCCGAAAAGAAGGCGTTCAAATTGTAGAAGACGGCAAAACGCTTGCGATGATTCGTCCTGAGCAAATGGGAACCATTAAGGCGGAATTTGAAAAGCTCCTTCCTCGATTGGAAAAAATTGAAAATCCCAAGATTTCACTTCGAGCCGAAGATGAAATTATCTACGAAAATCTCATCCGAGTTTTGGACACACTTTTTGTATTGAACCTTACGAATGTCACCATCGGAGGAATGAACTAATGCCGATTTACGCTCCAGCGAAACGCATCAATCCGACGGTGAAACGTAAAGGCGCTCTTGGTAAGAAGGAAGTGTACGCGGGTTTGTATCTTACGAGCATGGTGGACATGTTTGCCATCATGGTCATTTTCTTGCTCCAAAGTTTCAGCGCGGAAGGCGAACTCATCGTTCTGCCTTCCGGCTTGGAACTTCCCAAAGCCGAAAACGTCGGCACGCTTGAAAAGGCGCCTTCGCTTATCATCGCTAAGGATGTAATCACGCTTGAAAACGTGGTGGTTGGGAGCACCCTCGATTTATTCAATCAGGAAGATTGGCATCTTGAATCCCTCCAAACTGCTCTCAAGGACTATCGCTTAAAGCTTGAAGAAGAAGAGCTTAAAAAGACGCCGGAGAACCCTGAACTCGCCAAAGAAGAGGCGGAAAAACCTACACAGAAAATCAATATCTCGGCCGATCGACGTCTGCCCTTTCAAGTCATTCGGAAAGTTATCTACAACGCCGGCCGCGCAGGCTATCCTGACTTTCGATTTGCGGTTTTTGCAGGCAATGCTCAGTCGGTCTCGGAACCCATCGAGTGGATGATGCCGGTGCCGAATGCGACGACGCCCCAAAAGTAGGTTTTTCAGGGATTTCCGACCAATTTGACCCAAAGGCTTTCGCCAAGTAGGGTGCCCAATCTTGGGTCATCAAGGTCACTCTATGGGTTTGAAAGTTATATTATTAGTCTTACTTCCGCTCCTGCTGATCTCGGACGTTCACGCCATCAAAGGGAGACGACCTTCCTGCGGTGATACCGTTGTCGACCTTGAGAAATCCAAATATATCAGCCCCGGCATCCAAGGACTTCTCGACCGCTCTGGCAAATTCTTCACTCGCGATGAAGAAGAAGCCGTCACCGCAGAGCTGGATCAACTGAAGATCCGAATCATCAAAGAAAT
The DNA here is from genome assembly GCA_002343335.1 of Bacteriovoracaceae bacterium UBA2394. Classification (GTDB taxonomy): domain Bacteria; phylum Bdellovibrionota; class UBA2394; order UBA2394; family UBA2394; genus UBA2394. Next base: position 22,039 of record DDSI01000157.1, on the reverse strand, counting down.
ATTAATGACTAAAGACTGGGAAAGCGCGGCACCTCGGGAATTTTTCAAGCAGATTGCTCACGGAACTCATCGAAACAACCCGACGCTTATCGAAACTTTCCAAGCTCTCGCTCGGGAGACAAAACCCTGGACCGATGATCAGGTGCTGGACGCGCTCTATTTAGGAAATGCCAAAAATTATGCAAAATTTTTCTACGACTGGGTCGATACCATGGAAAAAACTCGCCCCACTGAACTTTCTGAAGGCATTCGAAATGATATCCAAAGATTCCGAAGCCTCCTCGGAGAGGTGTTTCAAACATTTATCCGCTTGATGTGGAAGTACTCGATTGGCTCGGCCCAATTCCTTACTTCTCGAGGGAAACCCACGAATGCGGAAGATGTTTTCTACGTCGCAGAAGATGCAACCATGGAAGCACTTCAGTATTTCGATCGTCGAATGGGGTATCGCCTCTCCACGAGCATCGTGGGCGCCATCAAGCTCAAGTTTAGAATGCTCCTCCGACCTAGACCGGGAAGTAGAGAATACACCTCAGACACGCCTGAATCATTTACAGCGGCGGTGGAAGGAAATCAGCCTGAGCCGAATCTCCGCATCTCCAAAGAAATGTGGGACGCAATCGATCGAACGCTCAATGAATATCAACGCTTGGTCATTCATCTTCGTTATCCTCAAGAGGGCGGTGACGCTTGGACGTTTGAAGAAATTGGAGAGATGGTTGGAGTCACGAAGGAAGCCGTCAGGGTGCAGGAAAAAAAGGCACTCGAAAAAATCCGAGAATTTTTTGAAGCGAGACAGATTTCCATTTCCGATTTTGAGAGTCCTTAGGAACTAGTACTCCCGCGCTTTGCGCTCCAGGAATCCGCGTGGCCGCGAACGCGGTACGCACGTATCCAGCCCAAACCATACTTCGCGTGAATATCCATGGGCTCGGACAACCAACCGCGAGGTAAAGATTTATACGTGGCCTCGCTCACGAGAATTCCTCCGGCGGGACAAGCCTGTTCCAACTGCTGCGTGAGAGTCACGGCCTCACCGACTGCGGTGTAATTGAAATGATGCAGCGAGCCCGCATTTCCTACGAGCATGAGGCCGGTGCTTACGCCAATCCTCACTTTCACGCGTTGGCCGGGGCCTACGAGCAAAGGCTGTCGATCCATCATCTCTTGAATTTGTACCGCACATTGAACGGCGGCTTCGGCAGCGAATTCCGGTTTTTCAATCGCATCGGAGTCTCCAAAAATGGCGAGGAGACCGTCTCCCATTTTCTTGTCGATCATGCCGCCAAATCGCATCACGATGGGATCCAAGCGCTGAGAAAATCGCTGCATGAGTACAAAAATCTCCTCGGTCGTAAGACCATCGACCAATTTGGAGAATTGATCGATGTCGACGAGAAGTGCCGTCAATATTTTCTGGCGACCTTCCAAATGAAGTCTCTCTTTGCCCGTCATCAACCGATGGAGTCGCTCATCGCTCACATAACCGCTTAGTGCTCGCTCAATGGCGAGCCGCTCTTGACGATCGCGATTCGATTGCGTGGCGATCGAGAGCATTCCAAAGGCCACGAGAAGAACCGCGCCTTCGATCGGATAGGTTCGAAACTCTAGGAACGCGGTAAGGAATAAATCTCCCGCGGTATAAATCACGAGAGATCCTATCGCAAATGAAACGGTGTGACGGAGCCGGCCTCGCTGAGAAATCCAGAATGCAAAGATCCCAGAGAGAAGCGCAACAAATGTTTGAAATTCTCCAATGGAAGATTTTTCAAAGAGCGCCAAGGGACTCAGAAGGCCGTAGTGTTGCTTCAAGCGAAGCCATTCACCATCAAGAAGGCCGAGGATAAATGCCTGATTGCCCTCCCCGCCTTGAAACACGACAAGCGCGACCGCAAGAATTCCGGCGGCGAGCCACGTTCGTGCAAAAATGAACCTCTCTCCCACAAATTCATGGTGACAGCAGTTGAGGTATGATGCGTTGCTCCACGACTTGAAATGTTGGAAGGCTGTCCGGAGCAGTCCAAGAGCCTTCGCCAGGAGCAACCTCACAAGTGCGACGAGAGATTGCGACAGCCCGCTCGTTTTTCCAGGTTGAGTGACGAGAGGCATTGAGTGCCGCTGAATTCACGCCGACCAGTTGACGCTGCGGATAGAAGGTCGATTGAAATCGATTCGCTCGACGAAAGGTCGCGCGGTCGATCTCTAAACTTTTGGGCCAAGAAATTTTGAAATAGACTTCATAAGCCCGCCGAAGTTTTCCATGGCTTATACGTCGGAGCCCATCATTCATGGCCCAGCCCTTTCGAAGCGCATTCTCCACCCGAAGTATTCCGTGAAGCCGCGGATCACTGAACTCATTTGCCTTGGCAAGGGTCTGCTGAAGAGTGCGAGATCGAAAGGGGTAACTCAGACGAAGAGCATCTTGGGCGCGCTCGATTGTGCCGGCCGTCGCTGAAGAAATCGATAGCCCTAGCCTTACGCTTCGGCAAATGGGCGGCAGTACAACATCCCCGCCCGCCATGCAGGGAGCAGCTGCGGTATCCATGCCACGGGCGATGCGCTCGAGTGCCTTGTTCTTCGACATGATTTCCGATTCCAGAATGTGCCTGCGCTGATTGCAAAGTGAGAGCGTCGTCGCGCGAAGACGCACATCCTCTAAGGTCGTTTGAGAGGCGTTGCCATAGAGATTTAGGATGAGAGCCCCGAGTGGAACAAGGACGGTTGTTAATATAAGGATGAGAATGGGCATGCCAGCAGGGATTGCAATTGAAGGGCCAGCGCTAGAACCGCTTAGGAACTAGATTTCCACGGACCTCGCCTCCGGATATGTCCGGCCGTCGATTTTCTTCGGCCTGTGCCTTTTGGGCCCTCGAGCCGACTGAATAGGGAGAGTCGAGAGTTAAGGATTAACAAACGAAAATCCGTAACTCTTCCTTCTGCGCATGCTCGAAGGAAGGGGCCTAAAAAACGTGAGCCGGGAACCTTCCCGCGGCTATCCAACGTCATATTCCAACGTAAGCGAAGTCCCCTATTCCCCATTCGCCCAATATGGACTATTTCTTCCCCGTGAGAGGCCTCTTACGCACAACTATCGCCGGATTTCTTTTACTGCATCTGACGTCGTCTCAATCAAACGCCGCGCCGTTTGAAATTCGATGGTCGCGCGAGGGTCTGGAGTTTCGAAATGTGCACTGGTCAGTCGCCCATGTGATATTGCCCGCACCCGAGTTTCCCGACGTGGATGTTGGCACTCTAGAGTCCATCATGTGGGGGCCCGATGGACGAGGCGGCTTCTATTATTATCATAAAGATCACAATCCTTCTGAGCCGCAGTGGAACATGCTACTCGTTTGGCCACCTCCGACCGAGGTTGTCACGAAAGGATTCATTCGCAATTCCGACAATGGATCATTCACGATCGACGAAATGTTTTTTGGAACCTCCATTCTTGGAGAGAGCTCCCCGAGTAGCGGATCCCCTGAAAATCTTTCCATTCTCATTCGCATTCCAGAAGGGAGAGTTGCATTGATCGGTTACACGGTCTCCGCAGAAAATCGTCACCCCGGACTTCCTGATGAGTTTCCTTGGGCAGGTTTCTACGATTTAAATATAGACGGAGAAATTTCCAATGCGGATGCGGCCGCATTTGGGCAATGGTACGATGCCAACGATAGGCGAGCGGATTGGGATCAGAATGGAATTTTGGAAGACGCCGATCGGATTGCTTTTGCACTCGATTTTCAAGCGCATGCCGTCCCCACAGATTCAGCGTCTGACGAGCAAGGCGGAAGCAGCGGCGATCAAACCTCTTCGGGATCTTCCGGAGGAGGCTGCGCTCTCAGCCTTTCCAACGAAATTTCTCATCACGGTCCCTTCGCAATGTTACTTCTGGCGGCGCTCGCCTTCCTTTTCTTTGTGCGCCGCAAACGTCAACGAACGTAGACATAACGAAATTGAAGACTTCGCTCTTAAGGAATGCTGAAATGCGCAAATGTCTCATTCCCTTTATGAAAGTTTATGGGTCTTCCTCTTTGTAGGGATCGCATCCGTCTTTGTTTTTAAGCGTTTGAGATTCGGATCTATCCTGGGCTATCTCGTCGCCGGCGCTGCTTTAGGCCCGTGGGGCGCGGCCTTCATCACCGACTATCACTCGATCATGCAGGTTGCCGAGCTCGGGATCATCTTCTTCCTCTTCTTAGTCGGCTTAGAGCTTTCACCCAAACGACTTTGGGTGATGCGACAGCTCGTCTTTGTCCTTGGCACGTCACAACTCCTGGTTGTTGGTCTCGCGATGGCGGTGGTGATGAGTTTTTTGTGTTCTCACGCGAGTCTGCAGTCCACGCTTGCCATGGGATTGGCGCTCGCACTTTCATCCACGGCCGTGGCGATGCAGATACTTACGGAAAAGCGTGAGCTCACTACAGAATTTGGCCAAAAAACATTTGGCATTTTGCTCTTCCAAGATCTAGCCGTCATCCCGCTTCTCATTTTGTTTCCGCTACTTGCCAGTGGTGGCGCGCAAATTGATTTTCACTCAGGGCTGATCGCCACCTTGAAAGGTCTTGGGGCCATCGCGCTCCTGATTCCCCTCGGAATCTATGTCATCCCCGCTCTCTTCCGCTATTTAGCGAAAGCCCAAATGCAAGAGCTCCTCACCGCCGCCTCTCTTTTTATCGTCCTCACACTCGCGGTCCTCATGCAATTTGTCGGCCTCTCCATGGCGCTCGGCGCATTTTTAGGTGGGGTTCTCCTTGCAAATTCTAATTACCGCCACGAGCTCCAGGCGGATGTAGAACCTTTCAAAGGCTTGCTCCTCGGACTCTTTTTTGTCTCCGTTGGAGTCTCCATTGATTTTGGAGTCCTACTCAATCGTCCGTTTCTCGTCCTCGGATTAACGGCTCTCTTCATGGTCGTAAAAGTTATCTTGAATTGGATTTCGCTCAAAATCCCTCAACGCTGCCTGCGATCTAGGAGTGACGTGCTGACGGCCATCCTTCTCGGGCAAGGAAGTGAATTCGCCTTTGTACTTTTCACCTTGGGAACTCAACTCGGACTTTTTCAACCCAGCGAGACCAGTGTAGCCATCTTGGTCGTCTCGCTCTCGATGGCGCTATCTCCTCTTTTAAATGGCGCGGGAAATGCCCTAGTCAACTCGATCGCCAAACGAAAGGACACCCGCACTTTCGATGCCGAAGTCGATCACAACCGAGTGATCCTTGCAGGCTACGGCCGTGTGGGCCAAATCGTACATCGCATTCTACGTTTGCAAAATATCAACTGCACCGTGCTCGAGAGTGATGTTGAACAAGTGGATTTTGTTCGAAAATACGGCGTGCAAGTATTCTTTGGAGACGCCTCTCGGTTGGACCTCTTAAAAACCGCCGGAGCACACAGCGCCCAGATGATTATTGTCACCATTGATGATCCTAAATCTTCCATTCACACGGTGGAAACCGTACTGAAGAATTTCCCGCATTTGAAGATTTTCGCTCGAGTTCGAAATCGAGAACATGCTTTGAAACTCATGGAGCTGGGCATCCCGCAGCATCATCTCGTTCGAGAAACCTTTCATTCGAGCCTTTATCTGACGGAAGAAATTCTGCGACAGATGGGCCTCTCCTTCTCCGCAGCTTCCGAAACTGTTCAGCGATTCCAGGAACACGACGAGCAAGTACTTTCGCAGCAAAAGCAATATCTCAACAACGAGGATGAGATGATCAAGTTCACACTAAAATCGGCGGAAGAGCTGCGAAAGATCTTCGAACAAGATAAACCGATGGAAAAAGTGGCCAGTTAGCCCTCTTAAGAATCCGCTAGAAGCTGTAGCGCCTGATAGGCAGCGTAGCGTTGATTGAGTTCGCGGTCGAAACCGAGCTGCAACTTTCGAGTGAGCACTTTTTTGGAACGCTTAGACGCCACCGCAAACCAAATGAGACCGACGGGTTTTTCTTTCGTACCACCGGTGGGTCCCGCGATCCCAGAGATCGCTACCGCACGGCTGGCGTTACTATGTTGGAGTGCCCCTCGAGCCATCTCCGTCACGGTCTGTTCACTGACCGCGCCGAAAGCATCCAGCGTCTTTGGGCTCACTCCCAACTGTTCCACCTTGGCTTCGTTAGAATAAGTGACGAAAGAGCGATCCACGACTTTCGACGAGCCCGACACTTTAGTGAGCATGGAAGTGGCCAGCCCTCCTGTACATGACTCAGCCAGCGCCACTTTCACTTTGGATTTCAAGAGTCGACGCAATATGGATTCCTCAAACGTCGTTGAGTCTTCTGAAAAGAGCGCAGCTCCAAAAGCCAAACGCAAGTTTTTCGCTAGACTTCGCACGATCTTCTTTGCATCGCTTTCCGAAGGCGCCGTCACTTGAAGCTTCAAATGATTTTCCGGCAAATGAGTCCGATAGCCTACGACAACCTTCGCAGGCACTTTCAACTTCTTCATCAATTCGTTTAAATGACTCTCCGGCCATCCAAATGTTTTGAAAATAAAGAGAAATTCCTTTTCTCTCGGCGCTTCCAAACGAAGTTGCGGCAAAATAAACTTCTGAAGAAGAAAGTCGTACTCGCGAGGCACTCCCGGTAGAAAATAAAGACGACAATCTCCAACTTCCATTTCAATGCCTGGCGCCGTTCCCTCGTCATTTTTTAAAACCTTCGCACCTTCGGGAATCATGGCTTGCTTTCGCTGACTATCGTTCGGCTCCCGATGAAATCGACGGAGGCGCTCCACGACATTGGCCCACGCCTCCTTTGAATAAATGAGCTTTCGACCAAATGTTTTCGCTGCCACCTCGAGAGTGAGATCGTCACTCGTCGGACCGAGTCCGCCGGAAATAAAGAGAATGTCGGAGCGCACGGCGGACTGAACGAGCTGAGCTTGAATGGTGGCGGGATCGTCTCCGATCACATTGGAGCGACGCACTTTGAGCCCGAGCGGCTTCAGCGCCAGTGCAAGCCGCTGCGTATTGGTATCGCTAATCGTGCCGTCTAAAAGTTCATTTCCCGTTGAAATGACTTCAATGTTTAAATTTGCCATAGGTCTCAAAGAAAAAATAAATATCGAATGCCCGCTAAAACGATGCACGTATAAACGCCCGCCAAAACATCATCCATAATCACCCCCCAAGGCCCTGACCAATTCCGATCAATGGCTCCTACTCCGAGAGGTTTGAAAATATCGAAGAACCGAAAAATCGCAAAAGCGGCCACGACCCATCCCCACGTCCAGGGAATCAGAAGCAAGGAGATTCCCATGCCCACCCATTCGTCTACGACGATTTTGCTCGAATCGTGAGAGCGCGACGTTCTTTCAAAGTACTCCACTGCAAGTACGCCGACCAAAAACCAAGCGAGACAAAGAGCCACCAGAAATACCCGGTTTTCTAAAATGGAAATCCAAAAAATCGCCGCAACGGCAGAAGCCACGGTCCCGGAACCTCTTCGAATGCAGCCAATCCCAAAACAAGTCACCCATAGCCAAGACAATCGCCATTCCCACGTCGGAAACGCCATGAATGCTGTTTTTTCTTCAATCTCTCTTCTATTTTCCACCCCCGCTAGCTAACCTTTCTCTCATCACTATGAAAAGCATTCGTGCTCTCGAAATGAACTCCTATGCCCTGGTGTACGTCGCAATGGTCGTTGTAACGCTCGCCGTGGACTACTTAGGCAATTATGATCCCTTTCACGCGTGGAAAATGTCTCAGATCCCGTCCGCGAAGTGGATTGCCATCGGCCTTAGCGTGACCATCGTCTATCTAATCGGGGCCCTCCTCAGTAGTCGCATGTTTAACTGGGCCATCAATCTCGACAAAGTTTTTCGCCAAATTCTGACGCCCTTTTCGTATGTTCAAATTGTCTTTTTGGCACTCTTGAGCGGCTTTGTGGAAGAGTGGTTTTTTAGAGGAGTCTTGCAACCACGNNGCATCATCCTCACCTCGATCGTTTTTGGACTATCTCATTTTCTTCCGGAACGAACACTTTGGTTTTGGAGCGTGACGAGCTTTGCTATCAGCATCGTCTTTGGACTCATTTTTAAGAATTCTGGTTCATTGCTTCTCTTGGCGCTCATGCATTCCGCCATCAATTTCGTCTTACTTTGGCGTTTGAATCACAGCGCGGATCGAAGTCATCCTCTGCCTTCTCTTTAGGTTTGATTTAAAGAATTTCATCCCAACGCGGGCTTACTGCAAAGGCAGCATTAATCAAACCTACATGCGAATAGGCCTGTGGGAAATTCCCAAGCTGTATTTTCAACGTGGGATCGAAATGCTCAGGCAAAAGTCCCAACCGATTGCTCGACGTTAACGCTCCTTCGATAATTTTCTGAGCGCGATCTCGCTCTCCTAAATGCGCAAAGGCCTGTGCCATCCAAAACGAACACACGACAAAGGCAGCCCGAGGCGTTCCAAAATCATCCTCTCGAATATATCGATAGAAAAATGATTTCGTACCATCGTCGAGAATCAGACTCCTTTGAAATTGTTCGACCGTAGCCTTTGAAAGTGCAGGATTTGGAAATCGCAACACCGGCAGAAGAGCGAGCGATGTATCCAAGCTATTGTCCTCTGGGCCATTTCGAAGAATACCTTCAACAACTGCAGCTTCTATATGTTTTTGAGCTCTCTCTTTCTCTTCCGTTACATTGATTTTGAGCTGTGCGAGATATCCTTGGCGCTGAATGCGCTCGATCCGTTCGAGCCCCGCCCAAGACATCAGATTTGTAAAAGAATGCTCCCTCCATCCATTTCGAAATTCCCACAATCCTGCATCCGGTACCGAGATGGACCGAGCTGCCAGTGAAGCCAGATGCTCCAATAGCTCTTCATGTTCTCGGACGCGCAAATAGCTAAATCTCCGATCAAAGAAAATCGGAGCGAGTGCCAAAATCAGTTCTCCATAAACATCATTTTGAATGTGCTCCGCTGCCTGATTATTGCTGCGCACGGGCTTACTTCCGCAATAGCCCGTCCAATCGGCATGCACGCGCTCCGGCAACGGCACATCGCGATCTAGCGTATAAACTGGACAAAGCCGATCCTTCGAGGACTCACGTTCAAAGCCAATGCTCAGCAGAAATTTTAAAAATCCCTCCATCTCTTCGAAGTGTCCCAAGTTATGAAAGGCTGAAAGCACAAAATAAGCATCGCGCAACCAACAAAATCGGTAGTCCCAATTGCGATTGCTCTCTCGATCCTCCGGTAAACTTGTCGTGAGCGCCGCTAAAATGGCACCTGTCTCTTCATAGCAATGCAGTTTGAGTGTGAGAGCAGCGCGAATGGTCTCTTCTTGAAATAAACTCGGAATCGAACAATGCTTCACCCAGGTTCGCCAGTAGTCTCTCGTTTTCCCAAGAAGATGCTGAGCCAGCTGTTCAAGATCTTCGTCGATGGAATAACTCCACGTGAGGCCAAAGTACAATTTTTCCTTTAAGGGAAAGCTCGACGACTCCAATAGATACGTCAGCGGCATAGTGGTCGTCAGCCTGAGCGCATCGTCGGCCATTTCAAAGCGCACATGGCTATTCACTCGAATGGGTTTTACAAAATGCTTCGTCCACCCATTGACCGGTTTACAACTTACCCGAATCAAAGGCGCACCCTTCAAAGGCTCGACGATACGAAATACCGCAAGTGGGCGATACATTCTGCCGTGCTGTTCAAACCGAGGGCAAAAATCGGTGATTCGAAATGCTGAGCCATCCGAAGCCGTCACTTCCGTGACAAGGATGTTGGTGTTTTCAATGTAGGACTGTCGATAGGTAGCCGATTCACGGTCGGTACCGATCAAGCTAATGCTGAACTGTCCGCCGTTGGGATCTAGAATACTTCCCAAAATCGGAGGGCTATCGGGTCTCGGAAGACAAAGCCAATCGATCGATCCCCTTTCACTGACAAGCGCAGAAGCTTGGCAATTTCCGATGAGTCCATAGGCGTACATCGACGAGCAGCTTACTCTCTAGATTTTCGAAACACTTCTAAAAAATTCCGCCTCGGCTTCAATTGTTTTCCAAAAATCGGACAGCAGCAAACTTTCATTCTCAGAATGCGCGAGCGTGTAGGGATCTTCTACGCCGAAAGTTATAACTGGCGCGTTCAAACTTTCTTCGAAAGGTTTGATAAAAGGAATGCTCGCCCCGCAACCAATGGCATGGGCTTTGCAGCCGTAGGCTTTCTCCAGCGCACCAAAGGCCGCTTGGAACGCGTTTCTATTCTTAGGAGAATCTGGATTGGTGGCCCAGGCATCGGCCGGCTCCTGCGCTTTTAAATTGACTTCAACTGTAGAGGGAGAATGTTTTCGGAAATGCTGGAGCAGATCCTCCTGTACGTCCGCAGCCCGTTCTCGCTCCGTCACCCGAATACCAACGCGCGCAAAGGCCCGATCACAAACAATATTGTTTGCCAATTTTTCACTGCTGGCCTGAATGGCATTGACGGACAGCGATGGCGCATTCCAGACCAAATTCCAGGGATTCTCTGGCACGGATTCCTCTCGGATCACTCCCGCTTGTTTCGCAAATTCCTTTCGGCCGACAGGCACCGCTGAATAATCCTTCTCCGGAATTCTCCCAATGGATTTCAGCTGAATCACTCCCCGCTCATCTGTGAGGGACGCCAACATTTTCGTAAGCACTTGCACAGGATCCACGACGCCGCCTCCCCAAAGACCGGAGTGTAATGGCGCGTGAAGTGATTTCACTTCTACTTCGACCACGACAAGTCCTCGCAAACTGGTGGTCAACGAAGGAACTCCTGAATCGATATTCGCGGTGTCCGTCACCACGATTACATCGCACTGGAATCGCTTTTGATGGGCTTTCAAAAATGGGAAAAGGTGATCGCTTCCCACTTCTTCCTCTCCTTCGATAATGACCTTTAAATTGACCGGCAGTTCCGCACCCGAGTCTTTCCAAAGTTTGAAGGCTGCGGCATGCACCATGATTCCCGCTTTATCGTCGGCTGTCCCTCGACCGTAGAGCCGCCCATCCTTTTGAAGGGGCATAAAAGGCTCGGTCTTCCAGAGCTCCCGTCGTCCCTCAGGCTGAACATCATGATGTGCGTAGAGCAACAAGGTGGGCTTCTTCGGATCCGTCACGTACTCCGCGCAAACATAGGGAAAGCAGTTGTCGATCTGCATGAGCTCCACATTTTGAAAACCAAGCGCACGAAACATCTCGGCTGTCGCCCGAGCGCTTTCATGGACATGCTTAGAGTCGAAACCCTCGAAACTCACGGAAGGAATTTTGACGAGTTCACATAAATTTTGGAGAGCCCAAGTTTTTTGGGATTCGGAAAGTCGGAGAATCATAGTCTCCGGTTATGGCATACTTTTCAGGAAGTGGACAACTTTCGATCAAGGCACTGAGTTGATGATGTCGCGAAGCTCTTTCCCTACCTTGAAAAAGGGCAATCGCTTCGGGGCAACTTCAATGGGATCTCCGGTGCGAGGATTTCGACCTTGATAGGCTTCGTAGGCGCGCGAAACAAAACTTCCGAACCCGCGAATTTCGATTCTTCCACCATCACAAAGCGTGTCGGCCATTGCACCGAAAATAACATTCACGACGGCTTCAGCTCGCTTGCGTGGCATGTTCGTTTTATTAGCAACGATATCAATGAGTTCGGACTTGTTCATATAGCAATAGTTTAACCGGTCTCGTAGAACCCTCAAGCACTCCAGTCAGCGTCATAAGAAATGACATCCGTCGTTGCGCGCTTGCGTCAGTTGGTCGAGGATTTTTAGGCGAAAAGATCGATTCGGCCGGTGAAATTATGCGTCGAGATGTCGCTTCTGACTCGATGCTTATCGTTTCGAGTCTCGTTTGACTCCCATTGAATCGCAAATTCCAGCACGAAGCCCGGATCATCTGCCTGAAAGTCCGTGCCTGATGCCTCTTTATAAAAGCGCTGAAAGTCATTCATGATGCTCGAGAGCTGGCGGCCGAACTCCTCTCGTGTGATTTTGCCATCTTTGTCGACATCCATCACATCGAGGACCTGCTCCTCCCTCAAATTGAGCTGCCCTGAAAAGTTCTTAAGCTCGTCCTTGGTGAGATACCCCTTCGCACCGATATCTAGATCCGCAAAAACGGCATCTACAAATGCATCGAATCCTCGTACGAACTCATTGACTCCCTTTTTGGCGTCGTCAATCTCGCGCGCGTATTCGTCTTTCATGGACTCACTCTGGACCCCCATGGCGCCGGTGTAATGCACGGCGGAGCCTTTGGAATAAGTACCATTCAAAGAAACGATATAAGAAGGAGAACCCATCTCCTTTTCTTTCTCGACGGCGGATTTTGAAAATTTATCGAGATGATGCAAAACGCCGCCGATATTGCGATTAAATTCTGCCTCGTCGACTCGACCATCTTTATTTTTATCAAGACGCTCAAAAACTTTATCGAGATCTAAATCAAGTTTCTGCGCAAATCCCTTCAAAGACTCTTTCGTTAGAACGCCATTATTTTTCTCGGTGAGTTGATCGAAAAGAAGTTTTTTGAAATTCTTAAAGACTTTCTTTAACTCCGCGGCGTTGACATTGCCGCTGCCGTCGGCGTCGAGTACGCGAAAAAGCGCATCGGCATCGAGCCCCAGCTTTTCCGCTATGTCTTTGATCTCATTTTGGTCGATTACTTTGTTGGAATCCTGATCGACGGTGGCAAAAAAGCCTTCCGCCTTTTTCAAGGAATACTGCACGCGCTGAGTCGTTGTGGATTTTACAGCATCCGACATTCAAGGACCTCTCGCTTCTCGACAGGATTATCTTAAGCCCAGTCCAAGCCTGCGGCCCCGCCCCAAGAATTAGTGCTTAGATTCCCAGACTTTGAGCCACTGATTACGCATATGGAGGGGGGAGTATTCACCGCCATCGACTTCTTGAAGATGTTTCATAAGCAACTCCATATCGTCCCAGGTTATACGACCAATGTTTACGTCGAAGTAATAGCCGAGGAATTTATTGTAATACATGTTCAAGTACAGTTTTTGATCTGCGGCTTTCATGAATTCAAGAAATTGCGGGATCGACATTTTGGCTAAAATTCTCGCATGCAAAAACTCCGAAAGGAAATAGTTCGTGAGTGTGGGAATTGAATGCTCGCCGTAGTCGACTGTCCTCAAAGCGTCCACGATCTGAAGAATCTCATTGGCGTCCTCCACTTCAAATCCCTTCGCCAACTTCGATTGGAAGTAGCTTTTCAATAGTCGATTGCCATCGGCATGAAAGTGATAGGCATTCGCAATTCGAATATTCTCTTCGAGCCCTCTATTGAATGCTCTCCGTTGTTCATCGGTGAATCCAACATCCTGGTCATTATTAACGGCGATAGCATTTATCTTTGCTCTTAAGACCTCACGATGCACCTTTCGAAGCGTTCGAACTCGACCTACGAGCGCGCGAGGATCTTCAAAGGCCCGACTACGAGATTCTGACGCCAACACTTCTCTCACGCGCTCCAACGATTCCGCATACTTTGTCTGATGCACATTCTCTTTCGTTTTAATGGTCGTCGCCCAATGCTCCAAAGATGCCACGGAGAGCACATAGGCGGCTTTCCATTCAAACGTCGCCGCCAACCATCCCCGGCTCAGTTGCAGCCGCTGGTTAGCATATTCACCATACGGAAGTTCCAAAATCCTATTGGTCTCAATCGCACGAATGTCGTCTTCCGCATATCGGATCGCGAGCTCGATGGAGTCTTCTAAGATGACCGTGAGAAGTTCTTTATTCGCAATGCCTTCCAACACGCCAGCTCGTACGACTCCCTGCCCGTCCGGGTTGGGAACTCCGTAAGTGAGGTCGAGCGCAGCATTCAGCGAGTATCGCAGCAAAAGTTCGGTGCGAGCCTTTTCCTCAAAGGATTTCGCCACTACGCTTTTGATCGCGGTCAAATAAATTTGATTCGCCTCTTCAAATGTCTTTCCTTTGGCGTCATCGAGCGCTCGTTGTAATCGCGCAACAGCTCGCTGCGTGAATACTTTATAAATCTCGATTTCCTCATTCGACCACTTTGGCGCTTCTATTCCTTCTTCGAAAGGATTCGTAGTGGGAGCCTCAGCCAACACCACGGAATTGAGCATAACGTGGAAGGCCCCGAAAAATGCCGCTCGAATCAGGACTGATTTACGCACAAACCTAGTTCCCCACCTTGTTGTTCCAGACCCGACGGATGATTTGCTCTGCGAGCTCAGGTGATTCAGTTTGAGCTGCCAACAATTCCAAACCTCTATCGGTCACGGAATTTACTTTTATATAAGCCGAGATCGCCTTGTCCTTTGCATCCCATTCAAGCAGCCGAACGCTAACCAAAAATTCATCTAAGGTTAAATTTTGCAGGTTTTGATGAATAAAAAGACTCATGAATTGTCTATCGGGGCCTCGAGAAAGCGCTTCATAGATGCGTTTCGATTCTGCCGCGTTTATTTCACCGAAATGGAGCTCTACCCATCGTTTAATGTGCAAATCTTTATCGCGAACTCCGCCCATGTCCACGATCGAAAGCATCTCACTCAATGTACAGTTCGGCAAAACTGCTTCAGTCCATCGATTCATAAATTCGATGTCGGAGCCGTCGTTAGGCAACACATTATAGAGTTTTCTGGCTTGTTCTGCAGTAATTCGTCTCAAACGCGGTGTGTACCATTCCTTTAGCAAAACTTTTTTGACCTCCGCGCTGTTTGCTAAAGCAGCTATGCGAATAGCCTCAGCCAGATTATCGCTACCTACCGCATCTCCGCTAGAATTCCCGGAGCCTGGATTCGCCTCACGCTGCTGTCGGCCATCGCGTTGCTGAGTTTGGTTATCCGAAGCTTTCCGTTCGCTACCCAACTCCGCCACCTGTCTCAATGTTTTCCGAAGTGTTCTTACGCGTCCCACCAATGCACGCGGATCTTCAAAGGCCTGACCTCGTGATTCTGAAGACAGCACCTCTCGCACTCGTTCGAGCGCCTCCGAGTATTTTGGCCAATGCACATTCTCTTTGGTCTTGATGGTCGTCGCCCAATGTTCAAGCGTGGCCACGGAAAGAACGTAGGCTGCCTTCCATTCAAAGGTCGCGGCCAACCAACTGCGGCTTCGATTCAAGCGATCGCCCGCATATTTTCCATACGGAAGATTGAGTACTTCATTCGTTTCAATGGCACGAATGTCGTGCTGCGCATACTGAATGGCGAGCTCAATGGAGTCTTCTAAGATCACAGTGAGAAGTTCTTTATTTGCTATATTCTGCAGCACTCCAGGACGAAGCACGCTGTTTCCATCTGGGTTTGGAACACCGTACGTCAAATCCAAAGCAGCATTCAATGAATATCGAAGCAACAGCTCCGTTCGAGCTCTGTCTTCAAATGATTTTGCAACGACGGTTTTTATGGCGGAAAGATAAATTCGATTAGCCTCTTCAAAAGTCTTTCCTTTTGCATCGTCCAAAGCCCGCTGGAGCCTGGCCACCGCGCGCTCTGTAAAGGTTTTGTAAATTTTCACTTCCTCGTCCGACCACTTCGGAGTCTCCACACCTTCAAGAAACGGATTCACCACAATGGGTTGAATCGCAGGCTGAGTCGCAGGCTGAGTTGCCGGCTGATTCGCGAGCTCTTCAGCCTGTACGGGAGAAGCCAATGCAATCGCCGCCACCAAAATTCCCATCCCTTTAACAATCATAACGAATCCTCTTTATTTTTTCGTATTCAGTTTCACGAAGGCATGAGTCATGCAATTTTGTTTGCCATCCAAGTCCGGAGACATCCGAATAAAAATCGCTCGAGTTTTCCAGCCCCAGCTCTCTTCTTGAATCTGTGTGGCCACCGCGATGATCTGTCGCCCAAAGCTCAACCCCGATTCCGCTTCCGAATCATACTCAGTCGAGCGAAGAAAATAGACTCCTGGAATAAACATGGATGCCAAAAAGGATCCCGAAAACGTGTTTTGGCTAAATTGCAAACTGGCCTTGATGCTATTCACATCCCATCGTCCATTTTTGCCATCTTCAATTTGCAGATTCTGTTGGGCTTCGCTTAGCCATTTACGTTTTTTGTTATTTTCTCGAAGCTCCAGCGCTGCTTCGCCATTGCATACTTGCTTCTTTCCCAAATCCGTTGCTTGAAGTCTCAGCGTCGGCTTACCCTTCACCTCTTCCAATGTGCCAAGATACGTTGCTTCTTGGTCAACATTCAGCGTGAGAAGATATTTTGAACTCTGATAAATGGGCACCCAAGCCGTTCGATTTTGATCGACAGGTTCGACGCGAAACAAACCCGCGCCATAATTTGCGACCAACAATGCGAAAGTGGTGGGAACATTATCTTTTAAAACGCTTTGAGCGTACACCGCAGTTTTACCATCGTCGTATACCCCTTCCGGCATCGCCGCGTAAGCCGCTAGAGAAAGGGTCCAAATAACGACCGATCCGACCAACGATTTTAGAATATTAGTTTTAGAACGCTGCATAATTAAGCCCTCTCTATTTTTAGTCTCGGTGATCTCTTCGATGATCTCGTTCATTGCAATTCCGATGTTCTCGTAGCGCGCTCGAAATACGTTCAAACTCTCGTACGGTCAAGACCAACGCCCAGCGATCGTCCGGAAATGAAGATTGATCGGAGGTCTCGTTATATTTGTAGAGGTCCTCACTTAAGCCCACGAGATCTTGGATCACGCAACGCTCTTGCTGCGCGTAGGTGGTTCCCGCTATGTCTTCCGCTGCGAACGAAGATTCCAATTCAGCAATTTTTAAAAACGCCTGGGATAAACCCACGGGGAAGATATCCCATTGACGCTCTCCACGACGACGGTCGTGATGCACCACGCGGTCTACAAACTTCTCGACCGTGAATCGTAACTGTAACTCCGCCACTTCAATTTTTCTTCGCTCAAATTCTCGGAAGTCAAACTCAGGACAATCGCAAGGACGGCGATGACGATAGTCGTAATAGTAAGGCACGTACCAAGCACGATCGAAATCCGCCTCTATCTTGATAATGAAATTGATATATTCAGCGAGGAAGTTAAGTCGCGTGGCCGGCGTCTGCAAAGATTGCTTTGGCAATTTTGCCTCGAGCGCGCGATCCAATTCCACCCCTCGAGCGACGAGTCGCTTCGTCATGGGTCCGGATCCCTTCACCTCCGAGGTAAAGGAATCATTGGCGGCGATAAGTGCTTCGCTCAAAACGGCAATCGCACCCGGATAATTGTCTCGGCTAACGAGAAGCATGGCTCGGTGAAGTTCTCGGCGCAATTTGGATGATACGCTAGAGCACCAGGCAAGATACTCTTCATAACCTCCTCGAGGACGATCCATTTCTTGAATCGCGCCAATGTCCGCCTTGATGCGATCAATTCGCTCTTGTCGAGCATCCGGCAATCCGCCCGCTACACCTGTTCCACCGGCTTGAAGCGATGGCGCTCCAATCAGTAAAGTTCCTAACAATGCTAAAATACCGATCCACTTCATGATGACTTGTCCTTCCTCTTCGAACTTTCCGTTAACACTAATAACTGCACATTGAGAGCCACCACCTCATCGGCATTGCCCTCAGAACATGCGAAATCCAAATTTATATTTTTACGAAACTCCGACAGTCGCTCTTTCAGTTTTGGGATGTCGGTGGTGCGAATACTCAGCGTGAGATTCGAAAAATCGCGATCCTCTCGATTACCTGAATCAATCGCCTCATAGGCCATCGTCAGATATTCTTTTTGATAATTTCGGATGGCATGGTCCACTTCCTGAATGTCGATATCAATATGAGGATGGAGCGTTTCCCACGCTTTAGTCTTCGCATTCCAAGATACCAATTGAAGATCGAGCAAGATCTGCCAAGCTTCTTCAACCTGCTTCTTCGATACCGCTCCCTTTAGTCGCTTAGAAATCCATTCCGCTTCTTGCTGAAAATCCTTGAGACTCACGAGCTCTCGAATCGCCACGACATACCAATGGCTTAAGTACTGACCATACTGATGAAGTTGCTGGAGCAAGCCCTTACCCTTTCCTTTCGTCAGTTGCACAATTTGCTCTAGGTAAAAGGCGCGATCTTCTGAATTGTCACTCTGATTAAAGAATACCAACCGCTCAAAAATCATTGCGTCTTTCGGATTCAATTGCATGGCCTTCACAAAGGCGCGCACACTCGCTGCACTCAATGAGCGCTCCCCGCGCATGACCATTCCCAAAAGCGTATGGGATTGCATACCCGCCATTCGGGCGAAGATCGCGCCCGAGTAGTTTGACGTCTGGGTTTTCTTCCATTCGAACCAGTCTTTTAGATAAAGACGATAGTTATCGTAATGCATGATTGTAGGCGCGGGCACACTGGGCGTGGAAGCTGCTTTCGAGGGGGGTTTTATGGGAGTGATGCCGCTCATCTGCGGGCCACATGACAACACCCCCGAAACAATTTCAAGCTCCAATTGACCCAAACTCTAAATTTTGCGAAACACCTGTTTCGATGACAGCCCCACTCTTCATCTTATCGCTCTCGATTTTGGCTCAAACAATGGAGCCAAATATTAGTAAATTCGAGCGCTTCGACGGTTATTCGCTCGGCCATATATTCGTCTATCGAGACCAAAATCTATCTCACGACATTCGGGTCCAAATCGACGGGGCCGTAGAAAGAATGAGAGGCTCTCGCATCCCACTCTTTGAAGCGATGAATTCCGTCGATCTTTTGTTTGATGAAACCTGGGCGCTGGGGTCGGGATACTGGAATTCCAATTTAGTCTCCACAAATGCGCGACCCGCCATCTTATTACGTCAGAGCGATTTATATGCCGATAAATTTGCCGGCGCCTTTGTGCATGAACTCACCCATCATCTCCACCACCTTCACCGACCTAAGGAAGTGTCTTGGATGCGAGAGGGATTAGCGCTCGTGATGGAGAAAGTCATCAATGACAAATTCCACCCGTCCATTCGGATCGCCTACGAAATTCCGGAATCATCGTTGGTAGCAGATCTCGATCCCCGCGATCATCATGCTTTGAAAAGCGAGAAGGAACGCCAATCACAATACGGTCACCTCTCGCTCTTTTTCTATTATGCGTATCGCCTCTGCGGAGAAGATTCACTTCTGTCCATGCTGCTTACTCATCCATCCAAACAGACGGGTGTTGAATTTTTTAATGAGTCTTTATCGGCGATGGCAAGCCCCGAGCCTGTCTGCAGAGATTTTCCCACACTCTTTAAAGCATTTCAGCGTGCTCGCCTCGCGCCTACCTATTCAAGGGATTCAAACTTCGTTGTGATCCACCGAATGAACGCGATGGTCCGAGAAATTCCAACAACGCTTCCACCTTACGCTGCCGGTCTCTACAAGCCCCAAGAGAGAAACAAATGTGTTGAGAACGATGTGATGATTGATCAAGAACGCTGTTTGCAGTTACGTCTCGAATGAACTAACTGGCGATCTTGCCGCCCTTCAGCTCCTCGACAAATTGTTTGGCTTCCGTGAGATCCATAGTCCGTTTCGAGCGGAGTAAACGGATTGCGTCCATTTGATTTCCAAATTGAACAAGTTCAATGACGAGATCATCGACTTGTTTGTCCGTAAGATCTCTCCAATGCCCCCAATTCAATTTTTCCATTTCCAAATTTTTATATTGAGCTTCCAAGTGACGAATCACTTTTGAAATCCGCGGAGAGTAGCCAGACCATTCAATCAAGAGAAGCCTCTCGCTCTTCCTCAAGACTACCGGGTAGTGAACATAGCGCGATCGACTACCTTTCGGCTTTTCAAAGACATCGGCTTTCAGTGCCGCTTCGAGCGCTTCCAGGTCCTCATCTCGAGCATTTAATTTCAATTGTAGAATTTTGTGAAAGCTAACTTGTTCTCGATTTCGGGTGGACGGCAAAGAACGCCTTTCTTTAACGAGTCGAATCCATTCGACCTCATCTCGCCTAAGCCGCAAAATCGAAAAGCGATCGGAAGGAAAATGGTAGTTTAAATAGGAACGAAGGTGAATCCATAGACCACTTCCATCATCCATCAAAATCCAACTCGTGGGCCTCAGCGCTGACCTGAACATACTTCCGAACCAAAGGGACAAGAGCCCCCCTACTACTGCGAAGTAGTAAAAGAATGGACTCTCGTAGATGCCGGCAATCACTCCCGCAATCATCATCATTTCAAATATGGCAAACGGGATCAGTGATACCCAAATATTCGC
This sequence comes from Bacteriovoracaceae bacterium UBA2394, assembly GCA_002343335.1. GTDB lineage: Bacteria > Bdellovibrionota > UBA2394 > UBA2394 > UBA2394 > UBA2394. The sequence continues at coordinate 1,874 of DDSI01000157.1, read as the reverse complement.
TTTGCAACGAAGAGCAATATTTTGCGGCGGGCTCTCTTGAAACGCAGTCTGAGATATGAGCTTCATAACTACCTACCATATTAATGATTTAAGTCGATGTGGCCTAGGGCCTCCCACGTTAGGGAGCCGTGGGTCCACCCGCAACAGGATCGCAGCGTCGAACCGTTAAGCCGTGCGCAATCATAGGCCCTCCTGCTGTCGTAGTCATGACGCCGCAACTACGTGATACTCCCAAATCATCACAGCCCGGCTCACAAGGAGGAGGTTGCATGTGGGCCAAATGAGCCATCACATAATCACACACTGTTGTATTCACAACACCATACCAATCCGTTCGGTATGGATCGATCATCGTGCCTCCCCATTCGGCACACTGGTTCGCATCGAAGGGTTCGATTCTGCCGATTGGCGTCACGCAAAATGGTTCTTGGTATTCACTTATTCCAAAGGCACTTGAAGGATCGGGACATCGGTCCCGCGGTCGAACTCGAACGGTAATTTCTTCCCAGTCCACGTCTCCGGGACCTGACTGAGTTTCACTTTGTGTTGTTCCGCCACTCGCCGACTCTCCAGCATTCCCCGCGGTTAAACTTAGCAATGATATTGCAATGACGTGAAATCCGAACATAAAAATAATTTTCATAAATCCTCCACTTTCTAAAAGGAGAGGAATTGCAAAGGCCGTGCCTACCCCAAGGAAGCATAAATTCTCCTGTCATTCTCAGATGCCCTTTGAAAGCAAATGTAAGCTTTTACAAATCCTTCAAAAGACTGAGCACAATTTGTAAATTGAGATTCGATTGGGCCATCACGGCAATCTGAGCATTTTGCAGTATCTGAAGCTTCACGAGCTCAGCCACTTCCATCGCAATGTCGATATCCAGGGTGCGAACTTTTGCTTCCTCCAGTGACTCGGATTGCAACAGGTTGAAAGAATTTGAATATTCCAGTCGGGTATGAACCGCAGAAATCTTTTGCTTATCGAGCAAGAGACTTTCCATCGCTTCACTTAAAACAGAGGCAAGATTCTGAGCATGATCTGCCGTCGATACATTCACATCCGCCCGAGCCGTCACGGCAACACCTAAATTCGAATAGAACCCAATCGACGATCCATCTGAAGAGAGAATATCATTCGTTCCATCGCCATCGATATCCGCAATGAGCGAAGGCCCGTTGGTCACGCCAACAGTGCCCAGGGTTTTCCAAAGGGTTGGTGAATTGCCATTGAAGCGATACACGCCCGCGTCGAACCCGCTATGCAACCAGACATCGGGCCGACCGTCGCCATCGAGATCGCCAATCGTTAAGTGCGGAATCCCCGTGCTGTCCGCCCCTCCGTCCAAAATAGTAACTGCCGAACTGAAGGTTCCATTGCCATTGCCGAAACTTGCATAGGCCACATTTTGATACGTGGCAGTAAGATCGGAATAGTAAGAAGTGAAGGCCACGTCGAGATTTCCATCTTGGTTGAGATCCGCCACCCTAAAGTCGTAAAGTTGTCCCACATCGAAGCCGCCGTTTGCTTTCAGCATGACCATTCGAGTTTGAGTGAGCGCAAAGGTCCCATTACCGTTTCCAAGATAAATCCCGAGTCCATATTGATCGTCGAATGCGACGGTTTGCGCATAACCGGAAGCAATATCCAAAATTCCATCCTTGTTGAAGTCACCGATGTCGAACTCATTTACCGTTACGGAGAACGCGCCCACCTGCGTCGTCGTTGCAGTTGCGAAAGTTCCATTCCCATTTCCAAGAAGAACCGAGACGAAGGAGGTGAGACTTGATGAGAGAGTCGCAATATCCAGATGACCGTCATTATTGAAGTCCTGCACTTTGATGGAACGATTGTTCGTTGCTGATGTCACCGTGAT
>DDSI01000057.1 GCA_002343335.1 Bacteriovoracaceae bacterium UBA2394 | reverse complement strand
AAACAGGATCATATCCCGCTTCCGCCACGAATCGCTTAGCCTCCGGCGTGATTTCAAGCGTGATTTCCTGGGCAGACAGCCGCTTGGAGATCTCGCGAACTTGAAGATCCACAATTTTTTCAATCTCTTCCAAACGCAGTGGCTTAAAAAGTACAATATCATCCACCCGATTTAAAAACTCCGGCCTGAAATGAGCGCGGAGCTCATTCATCACGGCTTTTGAAGCCGTTTCTTTGATCTCGCCTTTGTCGTTCAATCCTTCGAGCAGATGCGGAGAACCAATATTGGAAGTCATAATGAGGACCGTGTTTTTAAAATCAACGACCCGCCCTTGCGAATCTGTCACGCGTCCATCGTCTAGAATTTGGAGCATGATATTGAAAACGTCCGGATGCGCCTTCTCGATTTCATCGAATAGAATGACCGAATAAGGCTTCCTTCGAACAGCTTCTGTGAGCTGCCCTCCTTCATCGTATCCCACATATCCTGGAGGCGCTCCGACCATTCGAGAAACCGAGTGCTTTTCCATATACTCACTCATATCGATGCGGATCATATTATCTTCCGAATCAAATAAAGCCTCGGCCAGCGCTCTTGCCAGCTCCGTCTTTCCGACGCCTGTAGGCCCTAGGAAAATGAAAGATCCAATCGGCCGCTTCGGATCTTTCATACCCGATCTCGCTCGAAGGATCGCATCGGCGACCAACTGAACACCCTCCTCCTGTCCAATCACGCGCTCATGCAAAATCTGATCTAAGCGCAATAACTTCTCTCGCTCTCCTTCAAGCAACCGCGTGACAGGAATTCCCGTCCATTTCGAAATAATTTCGGAGATCTCTTGTTCTGTAACTTCTTCACGCAGCAAGCGGTTTCCACCTTCTCGCTTTGCAACACGCTCTTCTTCCGCCCGAATCTTTTTCTCTAAATCCGGAAGAACGCCGTGCCTAAGTTCCGCCGCTTTATTGAGATCATAATCACGCTCCGCTTTTTCAATCCCCAGACGAACAGTTTCTAACTGTTCGCGCATGCCCTGCAGACCTTGTATGCCTTTCTTTTCTTCCTCCCATTGGCCCTTCAGGGTCTGAACCTTCTCACGCAAGTCCGTAATTTCTTTTTTGATAATGAGCAGGCGTTCCTTACTGGCTTTATCTTTCTCTTTTTTAAGTGCCGCTTCTTCAATTTCAAGCTGCATGACGCGACGAGTGGATTCATCCAATTCCGAAGGCATGGAATCGATCTCCGTTCGAATCATCGCACAGGCTTCGTCCACCAGGTCGATCGCTTTATCGGGTAAGAATCGATCGCTAATATAACGATGCGAAAGAGTCGCTGCCGAAACGAGTGCGTTATCTTGAATAGTCACTCCGTGATGGACTTCAAATCGCTCCTTCAAACCTCGCAAAATAGAGATGGTGTCTTCGACCGTAGGTTCCGTCACCATGACCGTCTGAAATCGTCTTTCGAGCGCCGGATCCTTTTCGATGTGCTTACGATATTCATCGAGCGTCGTTGCTCCTATACAGTGCAATTCACCGCGCGCGAGCATGGGCTTCAGCATATTTCCCGCGTCCATCGAACCTTCGGCCTTCCCTGCGCCCACGATGGTGTGGAGCTCATCAATGAAAAGAAGAATTCTTCCGTCCGATTGTTTCACTTCCTGAAGTACAGCCTTTAGACGCTCTTCGAATTCTCCGCGAAATTTGGCGCCTGCGACCAGCGATCCCATATCGAGAGAAAAGACTGTCTTATCTTTAAGACCTTCCGGCACATCGCCGCGAACAATCCGCTGTGCAAGTCCTTCGACAATCGCGGTTTTTCCAACGCCAGGCTCTCCAATCAACACGGGATTGTTTTTCGTCTTCCGAGAAAGAATTCGAATGACTCGGCGAATTTCCGTATCTCGCCCAATCACAGGATCCAACTTGCCCTTTTGAACCTCCTTCACGAGGTCGCGGCCATAGCGCTCCAGCGCTTCATAGGTCGCCTCAGGATTCGCACTCTGTACGCGTTGACTGCCTCGCACCATGGTGAGCGCCGATAAGAACTTATCGCGCGTAAGCTGAAACTGTTTGAATATTTTTCCTAAAGGCGAAGTCGTTTCCGACTCCAGAATGGCCAACATCACATGTTCCACGGAGACATACTCGTCCTTCAGACGTTTTGNNTCGTACAAGAACCTGTCCGGTTTTTTGAGTCAGAAAAATTTTACTTGGATCGACGCCGGGGCCCGATACGCGTGGTTTTTTTTCCAGCTCCTTCGCGATCGCCATCTCCATGGCTTTCGAAGCAATATTCATTTTCTCGAGAACGCGTGGAATAGTTCCATGGTCCTGTGCAAGCAGCGCAATCACCAGGTGATCAAGGTCCACTTCCGTATGACCGTGCCGAACGGCATCGGCCTGCGCCGTGGTCAATGCCTGCTGACATTTTTCAGTAAAGCGACTCAAATCCATGAATGTATTTTAAGTCCTCCCTTCCCTCTGTCTAGCTGAAGGACTTAAAACCTCTGATAGGAGCCATAGCGAACGCTATACCATGCCAATGCCGAGCTAATAAGGACGAAGGACGCCGCCACAAGGGCACTCGTCCCCCAAGAGATGTCGGCCACGCCCAGCAGACTCCACCGAATTCCACTAATGATATAAAGGAGAGGATTCAACTTTGCTGCGGTCTGCCAAAGCGGATGAAGAACATCGATTGAGAAGAATACACCTCCCAAATAGATGAGGGGTAGAATCACGAAACTCGTAAAGGCATTCACCTGATCAAAAGACTTCGCCAGAAATCCCACCCAAATTCCCAAGTTTCCAAAAAGCACGCAGCCCATCGCCATAAAACCGATGAGCATCAGAGGGTGAGCTACTCCAATCCATTTTCCGAACATGAATTGATGAAATACTTCTCCCAGAAGCCATACAAAAAATCCCACACAAAAACCTCGAATGAGGCACGCCATCGCATAGGCAATTCCGATGAGGTGAGGTGAAATCGGCACTACTTTCAGATCCTGCATATCACCATGAAATTTGGAGATGATGATCGAGCTTGCAGAATTTTGGAGCGCGTTATTGAGAGCCGAAAGAGCGATGAGACCCGGCACCAAAAATGCCAGATAAGAAATTCCCTGGTGTCCTTCAAGCATGCGCGTGAGACTGACGCCAAAAACGAGCAAGTAGAGCGAAGCATTGACGAGAGGGCTCATGATGGTTTGCCCTTTCACTTTCCAAAAGCGAAGAACCTCCTTTTTCATCAGGGTTAAAAAACCCATCCAGTCTTGCTTATCCATTGGCCCTCACCCCTTGCTTTACCAATTTTAAAAAGGCGGATTCTAAGCTCCCCTCCTCGACCGTGAGGTCCTGAATTTTCTCGAGCGGCAAGTTAAGCTGCTGAACAATCTGCTGCAAATTTGTTTTACTTTCTACGGCGAGCAATAACTCAAGGCCTTCACGCTTAACCACCCTCACCTTTTTCGAGTCCTCCGTGAGCACGGGCATCCAAGCAGGATCATTGAGCGTCATTCGAATCATGCGGTTACTGAGGGAACCAATAATTTCTCCCGTCGCATCCATCGCCAGCAGCTTTCCATGATTTACAATGGCGACACGTTTACATAACCGCTGCGCTTCTTCCAAATAGTGAGTCGTCAATAATATCGTGGTCCCCTGACGATTTAGATCCACCATAAACTCCCATAAGATCTGGCGGAGTTCCACGTCCACCCCCGCTGAGGGCTCGTCTAAAAGCAAAATTTTGGGTCGATGGAGAAGTGCTTTGGCGATCAAAAGTCTTCG
>DDSI01000005.1 GCA_002343335.1 Bacteriovoracaceae bacterium UBA2394 | reverse complement strand
AATCAAGACCATCAGCGGATTCAATGGGACGCTGAAAAGAAAATGGTTCGTTTCAAAAAAGCCAACGGAGCAATTGTCTTTTGCAAGCCTCCGTCCCCAATTGAGCGAGCACTGGCCGCCGCAGAGGAAGCTGCTCAATTGAAATCTACAACTGAGCCCACTTCGCCTTCTTCCGAAATTCGAAATGTTAAAATTGTTCCCGCCACTCCGCAGGAACTCGAGGCCAAAGCCCAAGATGTCGCCAAACTGAACGCTGCATTCCAGTGGTTTCGAGAGACAGTGGAAGCCTCAATCACACCGCAGAGTAGAGCGATTCTAGAGTTTGGCCTGGAAAGCCAATGGCCGTCCGAAAGTTTGGGGCACATCTCTCCTCGAGAATATCACCGCCGCCGATTGCATCTCTTCAAAACAGATCCCGAGGGATATAAGAAAATATTCGGAAACATCCCACCAAAATATAAACAGACCTTTTCGGAGGAAGCGATTGTCGATGTGCAAACTTCCACCATGAGTAAAGTCCTTCAAGAGATTCAAAAGGATCCGATCTTTAAGAATGATGATCGACTAGCAAGCCAATTTCTCTCCGCACTTTCCCTGTCTGGAGAGTTTGGCGCGAAAACAAAAGATTTTAATCATAGAACTCTTGCTCACCTTTATTGGTCCTATCAAACGGCGCGCAATCGAGCCGCCACCTATCCAAATCGAAAGACGAAAGGGATTGGCGCAATTTATTTTCGAATCGATCCCACTTATTTGCCTCTTGTAAATACGCCCACGGGAGCCCAGTGGTTGGAAGGTACTCCGGGTGGAGTCATGCTCGCTGCGAATCAATATTCCACAATGAATCCGGGAGAAGGGAGCATGTCGCGACTCCTTCTCAATCGCGATGCAAATGCGGATAGGAATTTATTTCCCGACATCTTTGACGTGGTTGCCGCAATGGACCGAAATTTAATTGTAACCGAACCCAAAGAAGCTCCGTTCTTCACGCATTATTTTTCCCAACGCCAAAGAATCTTTCGTGAGCCAAAATACTGGCGAACGGAACCGGGAAAACCGAAACTTTTTGAGGCCTATCGAAATGCGGCCGACTTTCCACCGGTCCTTCGAAGAGATTCCAGTAAACAGTCTGTCGCCTCCGCAGCCGAAGGCATCAGCGAATTTTGGGTCAATACCGATCATTTTATTGGAGGCGTAGAATTACGATGGCGTCCTTAATTCTCAGCTTGGCTGTCTTGTTTCAAATCGGAGTTTCTTCCGATTGCTCACTTTTGAAATCAAAACTTGGTGAATTCGAGATTCACATAGGAAAGAAGTCCATGCCCGCTCCCGTGATTTCAGAATCCGCACAATTGGAAAAATGCTCACCTTGGCCAGGCTTCCCACATCTCTATGTCGCGGAATTGCTGCTGGGGGAAGGTGGAACAACCCACGTGACATGGCGAACCGATCTCCTCGTGATTGATAGCCGCAATAAAAATCTAAATATTCGTTACCAAAAAATTCTGCGCTCCGGACAGGTTGATGAGAAAGGCAAACATCTTAAGCCCGATCTTCAAATGATGTATCGGCTGAGCAAGAATAAATCGGGAAAACCCATTCTATATTGGGGAACTGAAGGCAATCACATCAAGTTCGACTGATGGATTGCCCTCGCTTCGCGTCGGCATTAAGCGAGACACTAATTTTCATTACAGGTTTTACGTCTCATGGCTATGATGCGGCATGGTTAAACGCATGCGCTGGTATCTCGTCGCTCTCCTTCTTTTGGGCCTCCTTTGCGTCTGGGGAATTTACCGAGCACTTGGAATCGCTGCAGATATTTTGGTAGTTGCCTTTGTCTTTGCTTACCTGATGCATCCGCTCGTGGTTTTTTTAGAAAAGCGCGGAATATCGCGGCGCTTTGCAGTTTTAGCGACAATCACGGTCAGCACGATTGCGCTCGCGATATTGATATTGGGTGTGGCTCCGTTCATTTATCGAGAATTAAAGAGCCTTGTTCTCTCGCTTCCCGATATTTTCCATGCGCTGCTTGAAAGAGTGAATGTACTCCTGGAGCGAATTGATCCCGACCTGAGAATGGTTGAAACCGATCTGATCGAAACGTTTAAATCAAAAATTCAAGAGAATGCGGAAAATTTATTTAAACCCGTCATGACAGCAACGACCGCCGTACTTTCGAGCAGTCTTGCTGCNNTGCTGCAATTCTGTTCGTGGCTCAGCTCGCGCTGTTTCCGCTGTTTTTTTACTACATGATTCAACATTTCGAACATATTCAAAGAACACTATTGAATTTAGTTCCCCAAAATTATCAGGAGTCTTGCCGCTATTATCTTAGACGTTTCAATACCGTACTCAGCGCTTTTATTCGTGGTCAGTTGATCGATTGTTTGGTCCTCGCGGTCATCTACAGCTTTGGACTCTGGATCTCTGGAGTGAAATTTGGATTTTTAATCGGACTTCTTGCAGGATTTCTAACGATCATTCCCTACGTGGGCGCATGGGTGGGTGCCATCGGGGCCATTTTGCTAAGTTTGGTCTATCAAGCCGAGTTCGCTCAATACTTGGGAATTGCGATCACATTTGCGATCGCCCAGTCCGTGGAAGGCTTCATCATTCAACCTCTCGTGATAGGAAACAAAGTCGGACTTGCTCCATTGACCACGATCTTGCTGGTCATTGCCGGGGGTAACATCGGAGGCTTTGTGGGCCTTCTGATTGCCATTCCGCTTGGGGGAATGGCGCAGATCGTGATTCTGGATCTTCTGACCTATTACCGAAAAAGTCGTGTTTATCGGGGCACGTAAACACCTGAAATTTCTTACAATTTTAGCGACATTCTCAGCTAGGGTCGAACCGTTTATCCTATTGACTAGCCTATTGAGACGGAGAGGGGAGCCTTTTTCATGTCAATCGATCGAAGACGCCACACGCGTTATGACGTTAGTGAACTTTGGAAATTAAAAAGCAGCTTAACGCCTGCTCCTTCAGCGTGCCATTTGATGACGATGTCAGCAGGCGGTTGCGGATTTTGGTCTCCAGACGTGCAAGGAGATTTCGGCACGACCGTTAAGGTGACTTGTCATTTTACCTATGAAGGCATGAGTACCGTCGAAGTAAAGGGTGATCTTCTCTATCGCTATCCTCATCCCGTGAATGGTCAACTTGGACAGTTCCTCGGCGTAAAATTTGACGAAGCTTCGATCGAACTTATCCGTCCTGTGATCGAAGCTATCGATGCCGATCCGCAATATCGAAAAGAAGTGGGCGCCGTGGTTCCAAAAAAAGTCGCCACACCCCGTCGATGATAATTTAGTTAACGCCGCGCGTTGCGCGCATTCATTGCGACTCTCAAATCAAAAATGTTAGCGTGAAGTCCGGGGGGATTTCATGCGGAGAAGTATTTTTGCAATCAGTAAGCTTTTTATTTTTTGGCTGGGTTTTTTACTCTCGCCTCTTCACGCTCAAGATCCAAATCCTGATCCCAATCCAAACGATCCCCCAACCACCGAGCCGAGCGACCCCGATCCGACTCCTACACCGCCCCCACCTGCGGCAAGTGAAGAGCAGATTCTTCGTACGATCGCTCGCGTGGGTTACTTGCAAGATTCGGAAGTGATTCGCTTAGGGCTCAAATACTTAAAATTTATTCAATTTCCGGAAGATCCTAACTTGGCACCCGTCGATCTCTCGCAGCGACAAGACCTTCGACAAGCCTTACTCTCCGTGATCCTGGCGGACGCGACGACGACCAAAGTAGACACGAATGCTCGCGAAGGCGCTGCCGAAGCAATGGGTGAAACGGGCTTGCTCGATCTCTCCACAGCTGAACTCATTCCTCTTTTGGGAACGCCGCAATCCGCGCTTGTCGAGAAAGCTGCGATCGCATTTGCAAGAGTCTGGATGAAGAATCCTGCACCCGTCTACATCACTGAGATGCAGGCAAAGCTTTTGCATAAATCCCTTGTGGGGGTGGCGAAGCATTCGAGCGACAAGCCTCTTATCACCTATCTCGTCGGTGTGCTACCGGGAGAAAAACGAACGCACTGGCTTTATGGCTTGAATGGTTTGGATGCTGCCGCTCTTGCGGTGCAAGATTACTTGTCGCAGTTTGAAAAACCGATGGCTCCGAGCGCACCCGTCGCGCAAACAGTCGATCACACCTCCATCTTAGTAAGCTGGACTGACAATTCTGAGAATGAGCTCAGCTTCGTCGTGGAGCGGTCGACCGATGGAACGTCCTTCGGCCCGGCCGGCACCGTAGGCAATAATGTTCTCTCTTTTACTGACACTGCTCTCGAACCTTCAAAAACTTACACTTATCGAGTGAAAGCAGCGAACCTCAAACAGGAGTCCGAGGTTTCAACCACCGTGTCTGCTACGACCAATGCCACGCCGCCTGAGCCGGATCCGACACAACCGCCGCCGACACCTCCTACTCCACCCACGCCTCCGACAAATCCCGAGCCAAGGCCCTCCTTCGTGCTTCTTACACAGGAGTTTCGTTTCGATATCGAAGGGTTTCCTCATGAGGGGACGGTACGCGCGCTCCTTCGAATTATTACAGAATCCGATGTCGACGGCGCTTATGCGGCTTCTCAATATTTTGTAACGCCGGCGAATCCCAAAGATCCTAAATTTCGATTCACCCGCGCAGCTTTCGACTCAACTCCCGTGGCGGCGTCTTTGGGCCTGCAAGCGGTGACCGATATCCGTGCTCGCGGAAATAAATGCAAAACCGACTTCTCCCTACCCACTCAAGCTCTCAGGGATGAGTTCGCTGGAAAGTTTAAGAACGATGCCTCAAAACTAGAGACGGAGTTTCTTGAACCGCCAGCCCCGCTCTGGGAGGGCTTTGAGCCCTAAAATTAGTGCTGCGAAAGTGCCTTATTTCCAACTGTGATTTCGGGCATTTGCGCCAGCCAAGCCCCTTAAAACGCGTATAGACGTCACACGGCACGACTTCGCTGTGGCACATCCATTGCAGATTCATAGAGTGGCGTGAGTAGTAAATCTTTACATACGTCCCCTTCGCAAACCCTAGGCAGAATCGCGTTGATCGGCATCTTTCTTTTAACCTCTGGTTGCGCAAATGCTCCTGACCTCATTTTTAAAGGCGATTCCACGAATAAGGAAAGTGGCGACGATGAGGATGGAAATTTAACCGGTGGGAATTGCGACTCCGCGCAAACTCAAGATTTTTCCATCAATCCTGCGTCTTCACGAGCTGCAAACGTGTTATTTGTGATCGACGATTCCGGCTCAATGAGTGACGAAATTCAAGAGGTGGTATCAAAAATCGAACCCTTTCTTCAGGGGCTTCAAGCGGCCACGGCGGACCAATTGAGACTTGGCTTACTCTTCGACCACTCCAAGGAAGCATTTAATTATACGAAGGCTCTTTATAATTCCTCTACCAATCAGAATCCCTTCGCTCCGTATATCGACAATGTACGAGTCCATTATTTTCAGTCCGAAACCTGGTCGCACTGGGCCGATGTGGGCTTCTTTAAAGCTTTCG